>CAYXDL010000324.1:0-3405 GCA_964463775.1 uncultured Hyphomicrobiales bacterium | reverse complement strand
CGGGATCATCGCGCAGCCGCAGACCCTTCTCCGCCGCCAGATCCGCGGCACGCTGGCGGATCAGCTGCTGGCGCTCTGCGGCATCGGCGATGACAAAGGCATCCCGCAATTTTTGGCGGTAATCATCAAAGTCAGAAATTTCAAGCTGTTCGGGCGCCATGAACCGGTGCCCCTGCGTCAGACTGCCCGCCGTCAGATGGCCAAAGGCGAAAGGCACGGGCGCACCGTCGAACAGGCAGAGAATGGAGCGCAGCGGCCTGACCCAGCGGATGCTGTAATCCCCCCAGCGCTGGGATTTCGGCCAGGGGAAATTCTGCAGCAGGCCGGGCAGGATTTCCAGCAGCACATCAGGTGTCGGCCGGCCCTCGTGTTTCAGGGTCAGAAAATAGAACTCACCCTTGCCGGTATCGCGGATTTCCAGATCCTCGCGCACGGCGCCATTGGCCCGCAGGAACCCTTCCAGCGCCTTGTCCGGCGCACTGGTACGCGGACCTTTCCGTTCCTCGACCCGGTCCGGCTGACGGGCGGGCACGCCCTCCAGATGCAGCGTCAGGCGCCGTGGCGTATACAGAACCGAGGCGGAGGAGGACTCAAGCCCCGCCTCCTTCAGCGCGCCGGTGACCAGCCGCTGAAGATCGGCCGCCGCACGGGCCTGCATACGGGCGGGAATTTCTTCTGAAAACAACTCCAGCAACAGCGTGCTCATGCCCCGCCCTCCAGCGCATCCTCATCGAGGGCACCGCGCGAACGCAGCCATTGCGCAGCGCAGGCCCGGGCCAGGGCACGGACACGGCCGATATAGGATGCCCGTTCGGTCACGCTGATGACCCCGCGCGCATCGAGCAGGTTGAACACATGGCTGGCCTTGATGCAGTAATCATAGGCGGGCAATGCAAGCCCGGCTTCGATCAGGGAAAGGCATTCCTTTTCCGCATCGTCAAAATGGCGGAACAGCATCTCCGTATCCGCATGATCGAAGTTGTGGGCCGAGAATTCCCGCTCGGCCTGCAGGAAGACGTCGCCATATTTGACGCCGTCACGGTTGTAATCGAGATCATAAATGTTCTCGACCCCCTGAACATACATCGCCAGGCGCTCCAGCCCGTAGGTCAGTTCCCCGGAAACGGGCCTGCAGTCGAAACCGCCGACCTGCTGGAAATAGGTGAACTGACTGACTTCCATGCCATCACACCACACTTCCCAGCCCAGCCCCCAGGCACCAAGCGTCGGGCTTTCCCAGTCGTCCTCGACAAAGCGGATGTCATGATTGCCCAGATCGATCCCCAGCGCCGCGAGACTGCCCAGATACAGGTCCTGAATATCGTCGGGTGAGGGTTTGAGGATCACCTGAAACTGATAGTAATGCTGCAAGCGGTTCGGATTTTCCCCGTAACGGCCATCCGCCGGGCGGCGGCAGGGCTGAACATAGGCCGCCTTCCAGTGCTCCGGCCCCAGCGCACGCAATGTGGTTGCGGGATGGAAGGTACCGGCACCGACCTCCATGTCATAGGGCTGCAGGATCACACAGCCCTGATCGGCCCAGTATCGCTGCAGGGTCAGGATCAGTCCCTGAAAGGAGATATCTCTGTCTCCGGCGGGATGTCCGCTCGTACTGCCTGCCGGGGAGGCATCGTCCGACCGGCCGGGGAAGGTGGGCTTGCTCGCCATTGATTCATCCACGCCTATACGAGTTGTGCGGCGCACATATAAAGCAGGCGGAGGGCGGCGGTCAAGCCATCAGCCCCCGTGTCCGCCGGGACGGCCGCCATCCCCGTGCATGGCCCCGCATTCGCAGCGTTCATCCACGGGGCCATAGACTCCGCAGGATGGACAGGCCGCCAGCTCACGCGCGGGCGGGTCCGCCTGCGGCGTATTGTCCCGTCCGGCAGCGGGCGGGGCCGGCGTCCTCCTCGGTTTGATGAAGAAATACCAAACGGCCCAGACCACAGCCGCCGTAAACAGTATTTTCGTCAGGGAAAATCCCAGCATATTATCTCGACCCTCCCCGGGGATCTCCCCGTAGCTGGCAATGCGGACAGAATGGCGGCACTATAGGCCGAAGCGTGCCCACAGGCTTCTGTTTTCCGCCGCGCGGAGCATTTTTTCCGTCCAGTGCCCCTCGTCCCCGCCGGCCTGAAGGCCGAAACGGCGCTGCAGCCAGCCGCGACGCTGGCCGACGGAACGGAAATCGACCTCCTTGCCGAAACGTTCACGCAGCACTGTGCGCAGATCGCCGATACCATCGATCAGCCCGTGATCCAGCGCCTTGGTCGCGGTAAAGACATCGCCGTTGAACACGCTGCGGTAACGGCGCGTCGGCAGCCTTTCCCCGCGGCGTTCCTTGACCAGGGTTTTGAACTGCTCATGCAGGGTTTTCTGTATCGCCCTGAGGCGTGCCACATCCTCCTCACGCTCGGGGCTGAAGGGATCAAGAAGGGATTTGCGATCCCCCTCCGTATACAGGCGCCGTTCAATCCCCAGCTTCTCCATCAGCCCGGCAAAGCCGAAAGTGGCCGTAATGACGCCGATGGACCCGATCAGCGAACTGGCATCGGCATGAATTTCATCCGCCGCCAGTGCCAGCATGTAACCGCCGGAGGCCGCGACATCTTCGGCAAAGGCGAAGACCGGCACCTTCCTCTCCTCAGCCAGGGCACGGATGCGCCGGCAGATCATCGCCGACTGCACCGGTGAACCGCCGGGTGAGTTGATCTGCAGGGCCACCGCCACCAGGCGCTTCGGCCTGAAGGCCCGTTCCAGTGCATCCTCCATCAGATGCAGATTGATCACACTGCCGCGAAGAGGCGCGCTTTGCGAGGAAATCACCCCCTCAAAACGCAGCACGGTAATAACCGGTGGCCGTCTGATCGCTGTCTTCAGGCGTTCCATCATGGTTTTTTTCATCTCTTAACCTTCCGCCAGCCGCTCCATATCCAGTGCCGCCCCGTGGCGCAGGATGGCTTCCGCCTCCGCCCGGTAGGCCCCGCCCGATCCCTCATGCAGCACGAACGCATCGCATTGCTCAAGCGCCCCGCCATCAGCGCGGGCGGCGACAATGACACGCTTGGCCGCTTCGCCCGGACGGGCGCTCAGCGGCAGGATCATCCCGCCAAAGCCATGCGCGGCCAGTATAGCGCGGATTTCAGCCAGGCGTTCATAACGATGTATCAGGGTCAGCCGTCCCGACGGGGCCACCGCGCGGATACAGAAATCCAGCCACTGACCAAGATCGGCGCTGATTTCCGTCCGTGCCGCCGCGCGCAACGGATCCGGAGAGGGGCGGCTGCGCCCCAGGGCGAAAAACGGCGGATTGCTGATCACGTGATCGAAACACCGCTTGTGCAAAGCCGCAGGCGGTGCCTTGACATCCCCCTGATGGATCTCGGCCTCGATGCCGTTTCGTCG
>CAYXDL010000323.1:0-3417 GCA_964463775.1 uncultured Hyphomicrobiales bacterium | reverse complement strand
ACGGCTTGCGCCAGCCCTTGTCGGTTTTGACGAAGATATGCCGGGTATAGAAATAGCCCAGTATATCCTCGGCATCCATACCCAGCGCATACAGCAGGGTCGTCACCGGCAGCTTGCGGCGCCGGTCGATGCGAACATAGACGATATCCTTGGCATCGAATTCAAAATCCACCCACGAGCCGCGATAGGGAATGATCCGCGCCGCGAACAGCAGCTTGCCGCTGGAATGGGACTTGCCCTTGTCATGATCGAAGAACACGCCGGGGCTGCGGTGCATCTGGCTGACGATCACCCGCTCGGTGCCGTTGATGACAAAGGATCCTTTGTCCGTCATCAGGGGCATGTCGCCCATATAGACGTCCTGCTCCTTGATATCGAGGACCGATTTGGCGTCCGTATCGGGGTCGACCTCGAAAACGATCAGGCGCAGCGTCACCTTCAGCGGCGCCGCATAGGTCATGTCCCGCTGCTGGCATTCCTCGACATCGAATTTCGGCTCCTCAAAACTGTAGCTGACAAACTCCAGCGAGGCCGTATCCGAAAAATCCTTGATCGGGAAAACCGATTTGAACACCGCCTGGAGTCCCTGATCGGGGCGCTCCTCCGGCGCCATGTCCTTGAGCAGGAATGCTTCATAGGAACTGCGCTGAACCTCGATCAGGTTCGGCATCGTCGTAACTTCCGGAATTCGGCCAAAGCTTTTACGAACGCGTTTGCGATCAGTGTAAGACAGCGCCATGCCTGCTCCTCGTCTCTTCATTCCATGCACCGGCAACAACCGGCGCCGTATCGCCCCGCCCGCGACGGGACGGATCCGCAACATATCCGGAAGCTTTCACAACGGGCGGGACATGCCTTGCCGGCACCGCCTCATGCCCTTGCCTTCCGTCCATCTGCTCGCGGCCGGCACCACCGCCACGGTGCCATCCGCCAACAGACGGCTGCGGGGAAGCCCCGGAAATATCCCGGAACCTCCCCGAAACCTGAACAACGAAAAAGGATTACTTCAGCTCGACGCTTGCGCCGGCAGCTTCCAGCTTCTCCTTGATTTCGTTGGCTTCGTCCTTGCCGACACCTTCCTTGATCGGCTTCGGCGCGGATTCGACCAGATCCTTGGCATCCTTCAGACCCAGGCCGGTGATGGCGCGGACTTCCTTGATGACATTGATCTTCTTGTCGCCGGCACTGGCCAGGATGACGTCGAATTCGGTTTTCTCTTCGGCGGCGCCACCTTCGGCGGCGGCACCCGGGGCGGCGGCAACGGCAACAGGTGCCGCGGCGGAAACGCCCCACTTGTCTTCGAGAAGTTTCGCCAGTTCGGCGGCTTCAAGTACGGTCAGAGCGGACAGCTCTTCGGCAATCTTTTCAAGATCGGCCATTTTTCTAGACTCCTTCGGTTCGGAACCAAACAGTTCGTTGAAAAGTAAGAGGACACCTCAGGCGGTTCAGGCCGCCTCATCCTTGCTGGCATAAGCGTTGAGCACCCGCGCGAGCTGACCCGCGGGGGCCTGCAGAACACCGGCGATCTTCGTCGCCGGGGCCTGCACGAGGCCGACCAGTTTCCCGCGAAGTTCATCGAGGGAGGGCAGCGAAGCCAGGGCCTTGACACCATCCTCATCGAGGACGGTTTCACCCATGGCGCCGCCAACCACGGCCAGCTTGTCGTTCTTTTTCGCAAATTCGACCACCACCTTCGCCGCGGCAACAGGATCGTCCGAATAGGCGATAGCCGTGGGTCCGGTGAAAAGATCGGAAATGCTTTCAAACGCCGTACCTTCAAGGGCAAGACGGGTGAGCCGGTTTTTGGTGACCTTGAAGCTGGCACCCGCATCACGGATCTGATTACGCAGATCCGTCATTTCAGCAACCGTCAGGCCGCTGTTGCGTGTGACCACGACCACATTTGCCTGGGAGAAAACCTCGTTCAGAGATTTCACCAGAGCGATCTTATCGGTACGGTTCACCTTTCGCCTCTCCACAATACGGGGAACAGCCAGACACTACACGCCGCTCCCTCAGCCCATTTTCGACCCCGCCACCAACCGGCGGGACCGATCCTGTCCGTGGGCTCCAACCGAAGAAGGAAACGAAACTTCGTCCCATATTCGTCTTTGCCACGTCTATGCAGGCAGATTTAAGCGGCACACCATTCGGCAATAACCGCGCCTGCAGTCTCGGACAGGCTGAAAGCCGGCCCGTCATGGCCCGGCTTCCGCATCCCCGCATATGCGGGGAACCAGTGAAATTAACGCTCAGCGCTCAGGCTGGCAACATCAACTTTGACACCAACGCCCATGGTGGAGCTGAGCGCGCATTTCTTCAGATACGTGCCCTTCGCGCCCGAAGGCTTGGCCTTGTTGATCGCATCGACGAAGGCATGAATATTTTCAAGCAGCGCCTTTTCATCGAAGCTGGCCTTGCCGACACCGGCATGGACGATACCCGTCTTTTCGGCCCGGAACTCGACCTGCCCGCCCTTGGCCGCCTTGACGGCCTCGGTCACATTGGGCGTCACCGTGCCAAGCTTCGGGTTCGGCATCAGGCCGCGCGGGCCCAGAACCTTGCCCAGACGGCCGACGACCGGCATCATGTCCGGCGTGGCGATGCAGCGATCGAAGTTGATCTCGCCCTTCTGCACGGCTTCGGCCAGATCCTCCGCACCGACAACATCGGCACCGGCGGCCTTCGCCTCCTCGGCCTTGTCGCCACGGGCGAACACGGCCACGCGCACGGTCTTGCCCGTGCCGTTGGGAAGCTGCACCACGCCACGAACCATCTGGTCGGCATGACGGGGATCGACCCCCAGATTCATCGCGATCTCGATGGTTTCGTCAAACTTGGCGGTAGCATTACCCTTGACCAGGGAAACCGCCTCATTCAGCGGATACAGCTTGTTGCGATCGACCTTGGACAGGGCTTCGCGGATACGTTTTGCAACTGCCATCGTCTCAGCCCCTCACTTCCAGGCCCATGGAACGGGCCGAACCCGCCAGCATCCGGCACGCCGCATCCATGTCGGCGGCGTTCAGATCCTTCATCTTGATTTCGGCGATCTCGCGAATCTGATCCATCGTCACCGATCCGGCGACATCGCGGCCCGGCGTGCTCGATCCCTTGTTCACCTTCGCCGCCTTCTTCAGCAGATAGGAGGCCGGCGGGGTCTTGGTCACGTAGGAAAACGTGCGATCCGCATAAACCGTGATGATCGTCGGAATCGGCATGCCCGGCTCCATGCCCTGGGTCTGGGCATTGAACGCCTTGCAGAATTCCATGATGTTCAGACCGCGCTGACCGAGAGCAGGCCCGATCGGCGGTGAGGGATTTGCCTCCCCCGCAGGCATCTGCAACTTGATATAACCAGCAATCTTCTTTGCCATGACACGTCCTTGATATTGAAGAGTAGGTGGTAAGCGGCGC
>CAYXDL010000322.1:0-3429 GCA_964463775.1 uncultured Hyphomicrobiales bacterium | reverse complement strand
CGTTCTTCAGCGGTGCCCCCGACAGTTCGAGCTGCCCGCCCGGCTCCAGCGAAATGCTGGCCCCGTCCATGGTCAGGGCAATGACATTCTCCCCCTCATAAACCGGTTCCCAGCCGAAGCGGCGCAGCCCTTCGAGCATGGCACGGATGCCCGGAATCCCTTCATAGGCAAGGGGCTTCAATGTCTTGACGTCAAAGCCGAATTTCTCGTGCTCGGTTCCGATCAGCCACTGCTCGCGGGGTTTCCCGCCAGCGGCAAGATAGGCGACAAGATCCTCCTTACCGCCAACCGGCGCCGATTTATCCATGGTCATGACCCTCTGTCACCGGCGATGCCGGGTTGTTCCGTCCGCTACCCGATCATGCCGGGCCCCGCCATTGCAATTAGGCAATCCCCCTGACGAAAGCAAGAGAGCAAATGCGCGCATATCACCCCCCTGTGGCGCAGCGCCAGTCACCCGCCTGTGCCTGCCACAGGCTGAGCGCCGCCAGCGCCGCCGTCTCCGCCCGCAGGATGCGCGTACCCAGGGATATCGGGTTCACGAATTTTTGTTGGCGCAGCAATTGGTCCTCCCCGCTGCTGAAGCCCCCTTCGGGTCCGATCAGAATAGCCGCCGGTCCGCAGGGGGTGAATGTGCAGCCGGCCGCCTGGTCACGCTCGGCACAATAATGGAGCGACCGGCCCGCATCCCAGGAAGCCAGCATCGCCGGCAGATCCTGCACGGGGGCGATTTCCGGCACATCCAGCCGCTCGCACTGTTCCGCCGCCTCACGCATGATTGCCTGCAGGCGATCGGGGCGGATGCGATCGCCGGCGCTGCGTTCGGTGCGCAGGGGAATCAGGCGGCGCACACCCAGCTCCGTCGCCTTCTCGGCCAGCCATTCGAAACGGCTGCGCCTGATCAGCGCCGCACACAGCCAGATATCGGCCCCCTCCTTCTGCCGGCGCAGACACTCCTGCAGGAGAACCGAGCCCCGGCGGCGCTCCAGCACCGCGATCCGGGCAGAAAATTCTCCGTCCCGGCCATTGAAAAGCGCCAGCGCATCGCCCGCGCGTAAGCGCAGGACATTGCGCAGATAATGGAGCTGATCATCGGGCAGGGCGAGCTCCTGCCCCGCGGCCAGAGGCAAATCCACAAACAGGCGATAACGCGGCCTGACGACTGAACGCTTCATTCCACCCACTTCATGCTTGTCCGCCCGGCCATTCCGGGTTAGCTGATATTCCGTCCGTTAGCATGGACGTATTCTCCGGTAAATGCCAACCCGGGAAAAGACCGGCAGACAGGAAGACATGCCACAGCAGAACTGGGATCATATCGCCGATGCCCGCCCCGGAAACTGGGTCGACCGTCACGCGCCGAGAGCCACCGTTCCCTATCTTCGGCTCGCCCGCTTCGACCGCCCGGTCGGAAGCTGGCTGCTGCTGTGGCCCTGCCTGTGGTCGCTGACGCTGGCCGGGCCCGGATGGCGGCAGGGGCTGTGGTATGCGGCCCTCTTTGCCGCCGGGGCCGTGATCATGCGCGGGGCCGGCTGCGTCATCAATGACATTGCGGATCGCAAGTTCGATGCCCGGGTGGAGCGCACGCGTAACCGTCCGCTGGCCGCAGGTCATGTCAGCGTCGCCCGGGCGCTCATCTGGCTGACCACCCTCTGTCTTACCGGACTGATCATCCTGCTGCAGTTCAACCGCTTCACTGTCTGGCTCGGCATCGCCTCGCTTGCCATCGTCATCATCTATCCTTTCATGAAGCGGATCACCTACTGGCCGCAGATCGTGCTCGGCCTCGCCTTCAACTGGGGGGCGCTGCTGGGCTGGAGCGCCGTCCGCGGCACCCTGGAGGCGCCGGCGCTGGCATTGTATTTCGGGGGGCTGTTCTGGACGCTCGGCTATGACACCATCTATGCCCATCAGGACCGCGACGACGATATGCTCGTCGGCATCAAGTCCACCGCACTGCGCCTTGGAGAAAACAGCCGCATCTGGATCGGCGGTTTCTATCTGCTGGCCACCCTGCTGTTTGCTGCCGCGGGCGGGCTGGCAGGCGCCGGGGCGCTCTATTTCGCCGGCTGCGCCCTCGTGGCGGTGCATTTCGCCTGGCAGATATGGCGGCTCGATATCGACAACCCCGCCCTGTGCCTGAAACTGTTCAAATCCAACATCCTGCTTGGCGGGCTGCTTCTGGCGGCGATCATTGCCGACAGGCTTGCCTGAGCGGCCGTGAAGGGTACTCTGTCCCCATGACCTATTCATCCTTGCGCGATTTCATGGACATGCTGGAGGGCCGCGGCGAACTCGTCCGCGTGCAGGAAGCCGTATCGATCCATCTGGAAATGACCGAGATCCAGACCCGGCTTCTGGCCGAGGGCGGACCTGCGGTTCTGTTCGAGAACCCTGTCGATGCCAACGGCAACCGGGCAGAAATGCCGGTTCTGGTCAATCTGTTCGGCACTGTTGATCGGGTTGCCGCCGGTATGGGGCGCAGCCCGGCGGAGCTGCGCGAAATCGGCGAAATGCTCGCCTTTCTGCGCCAGCCCGAACCACCGGGCGGTTTCAGGGAAGCACTCGGCATGTGGCCGCTGCTGAAAACCGTGATGGCCATGAAACCGAAGACCGTCTCCCGCGCCCCCTGTCAGGAGGTGGTACTGCAGGGTGATGATATCGATCTGAGCCGGCTACCGGTTCAGACCTGCTGGCCCGGCGAACCGGCGCCGCTGATCACCTGGCCGCTGGTTGTGACCAGAGGCCCGGGAGAGGGGCGGAGCGATGATTACAATCTCGGCATCTACCGCATGCAGGTCACTGGGCGCGACACCACACTGATGCGCTGGCTGAAGCATCGCGGCGGCGCCCAGCATTACCGCCGCTGGAGCCGGGAGAAACAGGAACCCCTGCCTGTCGCGGTGGTCATCGGCGCCGATCCCGGCACCATTCTGGCCGCCGTCACCCCGGTACCTGACACCCTGTCCGAATACCAGTTCGCCGGGCTGCTGCGCGGCAGCAAGGTCGAACTGGTCGATTGCAAAACCGTGCCGCTGAAGGTACCGGCACAGGCGGAAATCGTGCTCGAAGGCCATGTCAGCCTGGATGAATTTGCCGATGAAGGCCCTTACGGGGATCACACCGGCTATTACAACGCCGTCGAGCCCTTCCCGGTCTTCCGCATCAGCGCCATCACCCGCCGCCGCAATCCCCTGTATCTGTCCACCTTCACCGGCAGACCGCCGGATGAACCCAGCGTGCTCGGTGAAGCGCTGAACGAGGTGTTCATTCCGCTGTTGCAACAGCAGTTTCCCGAAATCGTCGATTTCTACCTGCCGCCCGAGGGATGCTCCTACCGCATCGCCGTGGTGTCGATCCGCAAGGCCTATCCCGGCCATGCCAAGCGGGTGATGATGGGCGTCTGGTCCTATCTGCGCCAGTTCATGT
>CAYXDL010000321.1:0-3432 GCA_964463775.1 uncultured Hyphomicrobiales bacterium | reverse complement strand
TGGCCCGTGGACGCCCAGTTCAACCCGCAATGGGAAGGCGGGGCCTGAAGGCCGCCGCATGCCGGTTATCAGCCGACGATATCGCAGGTGCTGAAGAAATAGGCCACTTCGATGGCCGCGTTCTCAGGGGAATCCGACCCGTGAACGGAATTGGCCTCGATATTTTCGGCATAGAGCTTGCGGATCGTGCCTTCCTCGGCCTGTTCCGGATTGGTCGCGCCCATAACCTCGCGATAACGGGCAATGGCATTTTCGCCTTCCAGAACCTGCACGACCACCGGGCCGGAGGTCATGAATTCGACCAGCGAATTGAAAAAGGGGCGTTCGCGATGCACGGCATAGAAGCCCTCGGCCTGCTCACGGGTCAGGCGGATGCGGCGCTGGGCGACAATGCGCAGCCCGGCCTTTTCGATCACGGCATTGATGGCGCCGGTCAGGTTGCGGCGTGTGGCATCGGGTTTGATGATGGACAGGGTTCTTTCGGTTGCCATTCTCTGGTTCCATTCAAAAAGGATTTGGGGAAAACTTCGCCGGGGTTATAAAGTCTGGCGTCATTTTCGGCAACACCGATAATGCGCGCCGGCGGATTTTCGCCTGTGAAAATTCATTCTTCCATCACCTTCCCTGCGGTCACTCATGCTGAGCATCCGGAACCTCGGTTTTTCCATTGGCGGCAAGCCCCTGTTCGAAGGGGCCAGCGCCACCATCCCCCATGGGCACCGTGTCGGCCTTGTCGGGCGCAACGGCGCCGGAAAATCGACACTGTTCAGGCTGATCCGCGGCGAATACACCCCGCAGGAAGGGGAAATCGATATTCATCCGCGCACCCGCATCGGCTGGGTGGCACAGGAAGCACCGGACGGACCGGAAAGCCTGATCGATACCGTTCTGGCCGGCGACAGCGAACGCGCCGCCCTTCTTGCGGAACTGGAAAGCGATCCGCCTGCGGAACGCATTGCCGATATTCATGCCCGCCTCGGCATTCTCGGCGCCCATTCGGCCGAAGGGCGTGCCGTCACCATTCTGTCGGGGCTTGGCTTCAGCCCCGATGAACTGAAGCGGCCCTGTGCCGATTTCTCCGGCGGCTGGCGCATGCGCATCGCCATTGCCGCCGCCCTGTTCGCCACCCCGGATCTGCTGCTGCTCGATGAACCGACCAATCATCTGGATCTGGAGGCCGCCCTGTGGCTTGACGGCTATCTCAGCCGCTATCCCCATTCGCTGATCATCATCAGCCATGACCGCGGCATTCTGAACCGCGCCGTCAACCATATCCTGCATCTGAACAACCGCCGCCTCGATTTGTATGGCGGCCCGTTCGATACCTTTCTGAAACTGCGGGCGCAAAAACTTCAGCAACGCGAAAAAGAGGCCGAGAAAACAGAGCGCCGGCGCGCGCATCTTCAGGCTTTCGTGGATCGCTTCCGCTATAAGGCAACCAAGGCCAAACAGGCCCAGAGCCGTCTGAAAATGCTGGAAAAACTGCAGCCGGTGATCATCGATGCGGACGAGGCGCCGCCCCGTTTCGCCTTTCCCGAACCGGATGACCTGCCGCCGCCCCTGTTTTCCTGTGAAAGGGTCAGCGTTGGCTATGAACCCGGCAAGCCGGTGCTGCGCAACCTGTCCCTGCGTTTTGACATGGATGACCGCATTGCCCTTTTGGGTGCCAATGGTAACGGCAAATCGACCTTTGCCAAGCTGATCGCCGGGGAGCTGACGGCAGAAGGCGGCACCCTGTCACGCCATCCGAAGATGCGCATCGGCTATTTTGCCCAGCACCAGCTTGAACAGCTCGATCCGGCGGCCAGCGCCTATGAAACCCTGAGCCGCCTGGCGCCACGGGAGCAGCCGGAAAGGCTGCGGGCCCTGCTGGGTGGCTTCGGTTTTGCGCAGGAAAAGGCCGATCTGCCGGTGGCACAGCTTTCCGGCGGCGAGAAAGCACGGCTGGTCATGTGCCTTTTGTCGCGGATCAGACCGCATCTGCTGATACTGGATGAACCGACCAACCATCTGGATATCGAATCCCGCGAAGCGCTGATTGATGCGCTGAATGCCTATCGCGGCGCCGTGGTTCTGATCAGCCATGATGAACATCTGGTCAGCCTGGTGGCTGACCGCCTCTATCTGGTGGCCGATGGCACGATACGTCGTTACGACGGCGACATGAACGCGTACCGGAACCTGATTCTGAACCGCGCCCGGGAGCAACAACCACAACGGCGCCAAAGAAACGCGGATGCCGCCCCCACCCCTGCACGCGGCGGCAATGCCGCCGAACGCCGCCGCCGTCTGGCACCGCTGCGTCAGGCCGCCAGAGAGGCCGAGCGGCGCCTGGAAAAACTAATGGCGGAAGACAGCGCGCTGGATAAGCGGCTTGCCGATCCCGCCCTTTATGACGATGCAAAGGCCGATATCCCGGCATTGCAGAAGCGCAAGGCTGCTCTGACTGAAGAAATCGCCGCCGCTGAAGAAGCCTGGCTGCAGGCGCTGGAGGCGGTGGAAGAGGCGGAAAACAGCCCCCCTTCCCGATCATGACCCGCATGCATACAGGTTTGCATGCGGGCGCAGGCTTTCGCATAATCGCCAATCCCTCCAATCCCTTCACGGGCGGGCCATCAGGAAAAGGCATCTCATGACAGAAACAATGGCGGAAAAGGAAAACAGCCCCTTGGGCGTGCGCATCGCGCTTCTCGTCACCTTCGGCGGACTGTATGGCGCCATCATCGCCCTTGGGCGCATTGCCGTTTCCCATGGCCTGCAACCACCGGTCATGGTGT
The DNA here is from genome assembly GCA_964463775.1 of uncultured Hyphomicrobiales bacterium. Taxonomy (GTDB): domain Bacteria; phylum Pseudomonadota; class Alphaproteobacteria; order Minwuiales; family Minwuiaceae; genus JALXAG01. The sequence continues at coordinate 655 of CAYXDL010000321.1, read as the reverse complement.
TCTGGCAGGCGCTGGGCCCGGCCCTGCTGCTGGGAGGGCTGGCGGTGGCCAAGGGGCATCCGCCGGTCCTCAAATGGCGGCACCAGCGCTATTATCTGCTGTCGGCGCTGACATCCATGGTTGTGCCGAATTACCTTTCCTTCACCGTGGTCAACAAGGTCGGCGCCGCCATTACCGGACTGGCCTATGCCCTGTCTCCGCTGACGACCTATTGTCTTGCCTTGCTCGTCGGCGTGGAGCTGTTCCGTCCCGGCCGTTTTTTCGGCGTGGTTCTCGGACTGCTCGGCGCCGCCATCATCAGTACGGACGGCAACAGCATCGGCACCGCGCCGGAATGGTTCTATCTGCTGCTGGCCTTTTCCATTCCCTTCGTTCTGGGCTGTGGCAACATCTATCGCGCCCTCGACTGGCCGCCCGGCGCCCACAGCACCGAAATCGCCGCCGGGGCCATGATCGTCTCCGCCATCGTCATGCTGCCGCTGGCCCTGCCCTACGGCCTTCTGCCAGGCAATGCCGATGCCACGGCGCTTTATGCCCTGCTGGCCATCGTGGTGCTGACCAGCATCGGCTATATCGTCTATTTCGAATTACAGCGCCGCGCCAATCCCGTCTTTTTCAGCCAGATTTCCTATGTCATCGTTATCAGCACGTTGCT
>CAYXDL010000320.1:0-3445 GCA_964463775.1 uncultured Hyphomicrobiales bacterium | reverse complement strand
GATATAGGCCCCGGCGCCGCGGCGCAGGCGGATCGGCGGCAGGTCGGGAAAGCGTTTGGCCAGCGCCGCGATTTCCTGCTCCAGAATGGCGCGGATATCGGCGTATTCATCGCGCAGATAGATATAGATCTCCGCGACGTTGCCACAGCGGGCGGCCGTCATCATGCCTTCGAGAAAGTCGGCGCGTCGCTCAAGCAGGAAGAAACGGTCCTTGAAGGCGCCAGGCTCGCTTTCATCGGCATTGACGGTCAGAAACCGCGGCCCCGGCTGCTGAAGGAACAGGCGCCATTTGCGCGCCGTCGGAAAACCGGCCCCGCCCAGCCCGCGCAGGCCGGCCGCTTCGATCCGCAGCAAGACCTCTTCAACCGTCAGCGTGCCATCGCAAAGGCGCCGGTACAGAGCAAAGGCGCCATTTTCGGCTGCCAGCGGTGCGGGAGAAGGGGCGGCAGGAGCAGGTTGGCGCGTGGCGGCAAGGATATCTTCTGCCCGGGCTTTTTCCATGCAGTGCGCGCCGATGCGCACGGCCGGGGCGCCGTCGCAGCGGCCGAGGCAGGCACTGCGCTTTATGCGGATGCCCTTGCCGGCGGCCAAGTGCGTCAGATCCGCAATCAGTTCTTCGGCGCCTTGCAGGCTGCAGCTCAGACTGTCGCAGACATGAACGGTCGGGAGCGGGGCTTCTTCCTCACCGGCGGCGATGTCGAAATTGTGGTAGAAGCTTGCCGTCTCATAGACCTCGCTCTGGGGCAGGTTCATTTCAGCGGCCAGCGCGCGCAGATGCCGTTTGCTCAGATGCCCGAAATGGTCCTGCAGCTTGTGCAGATATTCGATCAGCAAGGCGCGCTCCGGCGGGGTTTCCCCAATGAGGGCCCGGATTTCGCGGCGGGCGGCGGCATCGGCACGGATGCCGGGATGTGCTTCCCGCCTTTTAGGAAGCTTCAGGGCATTGGCCATTCCTGGGGTGGCGGGGTTATTCTTCATCGGAAATCTCCCGCAGCTGGATGATGGCGGCATTGATCGTGCGCTTGCCCGCATGTTCGAAATTAACGGTGATTCGCCCCGCGATCACCGACTGCACCTGTCCCCGTCCCCAATCGGGGCGGTCCGGATGGATGACGAAGCATCCGGGTGTCAGGGTGGTGAAGCCTTCATATTCCATGCGGTCTGTACCTTTCATGCGGCGCATCTGTACGATGCGCGGAAATCGCCGGGCGATTTTACCCCATTTTAATGATCTCGGCGAAGGATCGTAGCAACAAGTTCACCACGGAAGGCCCCGCCAATGAAAGAGCTGGAACTCGCTGCCCTTTTATGTTCCCGATTGTGCCATGATATCGTCGGCCCGCTCGGCGCCGTGCATAACGGCATGGAAATCCTGCAGGAGGAAACCGATCCCGACATGCGCGAACAGGCGGAAGCCCTGGTTGCGCGCAGCGCGCTGGAAGCAGCGCGCCGCCTGCAGTTCCTGCGCCTGGCCTTCGGCGCATCGGGAGGGGAGGGCCAATCCTTTTCCCTGAGCGAGGCACGCGAGGCCGCCCGTGCCCTGTATTCGGACGGCAAGATCACCCTGAACTGGGAGAACGTCGAGCCGGAACTCTCGAAAACGGGGGCGAAACTGCTGCTGAACATGATCCTGTCCGTGGCGGCGGCGATGCCGCGCGGCGGTGAACTGATTGTCGATGTGGCCGAAGCCCCCGGGCGCAGCCGCGTCAGCGGCCACGGTAACAATGCCCGCTTCCGCCCGGAAGCCCGCGCCGCCCTGACAGAGGCGGAGGCGGATGTCGATGCCCGCAATATCCAGCACCGTTATACGGCGCTGCTGGCGCGGAGTCTGGATGCGGGCCTGTCCCTGGAAGAGGGGCCGCAGGATCAGGTGCATCTGCACGCGGCCCTGCGCTGAATGGTGCGAATGGGCAAAAAACCGCGGATTTCTTTGATTTACGCGTTTTTAACCAGTTTTGCCGATCCTGCATCAACGAATGATCATTTTCGCCCGGGGTTCGGGCAACGGCTTTGCAAGCCGGTCACGAAAGGCAAGAGGTGACCGTAATGGATGACCTGCTTCAGGAATTTTTGACGGAAACAAACGAGAGCATCGCTGAAGTCGATTTGGAGCTCGTCAATCTGGAAAAGAACCCGGACAATCCGGAGCTGATCGACAACATTTTCCGTCTTGTGCACACGATCAAGGGAACCTGCGGTTTTCTTGGCCTGCCCAGACTGGAAAGTGTTGCACATGCCGGTGAAAACGTTCTGGGCAAGTTCCGTGACAAGGAACTGGTCGTCACCCCCGATGCCGTGACCCTGATCCTGCAGGCGATCGACCGTATCAAGGAAATTCTGGAATATCTGGAAGCCAATGAGGCCGAACCCGAAGGCGATGATGGCGATCTGATTGCCCGTCTGAATGCCATGGCGGCCGGAGAAACGGCTCCCTCATCCGCGCCGGCAGACACCGGCGGTGAAGAGGCAGCGCCGGCGCCTGCGGAAGCCGAAGAAACCGCTGCCGTGGCGGAAGTCGCCGCTTCCGGAGAGGAGGAGGCATCCGCGCCGGAGGAACAGGAAGAGCAGACATTCCTCCAGGCAGGGGATTACGATCCGCAGCTTGGCCGCAAACTGCGCCCGGGCGAGGTGTCCATGGATGAGCTGGAGCGCGCCTTCCAGGAAGCCGAAGGACCCGAAATTCAGGAAACCAAGCCTGAACCGACGGCGAAATCCGCAAAATCCGAGGAAAGCCCCGCGGCGAAGAAGGATGTGCATAAGGCGGCAAGCTCGATCCGCGTCAATGTGCATTTGCTGGAACATCTGATGACCATGGTCAGCGAACTGGTGCTGACGCGAAACCAGCTTCTGCAGATGGTTCGCGGCATGGAGGACAGCGAATTCACCGTCCCGCTGCAGCGCCTGTCACATGTGACGACGGAACTGCAGGAAGGGGTGATGAAGACCCGCATGCAGCCGATCGGCAATGCTTGGGCGAAGCTGCCGCGGATTGTGCGCGATCTGAGCATGGAATTGCATAAGAAAATCGATCTGCAGATGCTCGGCGCCGATACCGAACTGGACCGCCAGGTACTGGAGCTGATCAAGGATCCGCTGACGCATATGGTGCGTAATTCCGCCGATCATGGCATGGAAACGCCTGAGGAACGCCTGGCCGCCGGCAAGAAGGAAACCGGCAAGATCGTCCTCAATGCCTATCATGAAGGCGGACATATCATCATCGAAATCGCCGATGACGGCCGGGGCATCAATATCGAGCGCGTCAAGCAGAAGGCCCTGGACAACGGCCTGGTGACCCCGGGCGAGCTTGAGGGCATGTCCGATCAGCAGATCCAGAAATTCATTTTCAAGCCGGGTTTCTCGACGGCCGAGGCGGTGACCTCCGTCTCCGGGCGCGGTGTCGGTATGGATGTGGTCCGCACAAATATCGAGAAGATCGGCGGTA
>CAYXDL010000319.1:0-3450 GCA_964463775.1 uncultured Hyphomicrobiales bacterium | reverse complement strand
AACGGTGCCATTGACGAGGGAACACCCACGCCCCCCTTGGCAAAAAGCACCGGGGTTCTAGCACAGGGTTTTGCCAAGCGCAACCGGTCAGAAAGCGATAATTCGCCCCGCTCCGCCACCCGGCGCCAACGCCGGGATGCACGGCGGAAAGGGGGGCGGAGGGAACAGCCTGAACTACATGAAGGATTGGGGATCGATATCGATATCCAGACGCAGATTGCGCGGTGGCGGGCAGGCATCGAGCCAGCGCCTGATGAAGGGTTGCAACAGCACCTCGCGGGGGCCCTGAACCAGAAAGCGATAACGGTGGCGCCCCCGGATCAGCGCCAGCGGTGCCGGACCCGGACCCAGAACGCGGATGCGCTCATCATGAGGCACCCGCCGCGCCAGGGTATTGGCGAAGGAGGAAACCAGCGCCTGGTCCTCCGCCGAAAGAATGATCGCCGCCAGCCTGCCGAAGGGCGGCATGCCCGCCGCATGCCGCGCCGCCAGCTCCGCGGCGATGAAACCGTCGCCATCTCCTTCGACAAGGACGCGAATCACCGGCTGATCGGGTGCATGGCTCTGCAGCAGCACCCGCCCCGGCCGTTCGGCGCGCCCGGCGCGGCCGGCCATCTGCGACAATAACTGATAGGTGCGCTCCGAAGCCCTGAGGTCACCGCCCTCCAGCCCCAGATCGGCATCGATCACCCCGACCAGGGTGAGCATGGGAAAATGATGCCCCTTGGCAATGATCTGGGTACCGACCAGAATATCGATCCGCCCCTCGTCCATCGCCCGCAGCACGGCGCGCAATTCACTGCTTCGCGCCGCCGTGTCCGAAGACAGCTCCATCACCCGGGTCCCGGGGAACAGGGCCGCGGCCTCTTCCATCACCCGTTCGACGCCGGGTCCGCAGGGTTTCAGCGCATCCTCGGCGCCACAATCGGGACAGGCGCGGGGGATGGCCTCGGCATGTCCGCAGTGATGACAGCACAGGCGGCGACGGGCACGGTGTTCGACCAGCCAGGCCGAGCAATGCGGACATTGCAGCCGGAAACCGCAGGCGCCGCAGAGGGTCAGGGGCGCATAGCCGCGGCGATTGAGAAACAGCGCCACCTGTTCGCCCGCCGCCAGCGTATCGGCCATTGCCTGTGCCAGCGACGGGGAAATCCACTGGTTACGGGTCATTTCCTCCGCCCGCAGATCGATCGCATCGATTCGCGGCATGCTGGCCCCGCCATGGCGGGCGGTCAGGCGCAGATGGCCGTATTTCCCCTGGCGGACATTGAAGACCGTCTCCAGCGACGGCGTGGCGGAGGACAGAATCACCGGCGCCCCGGCCAGATGGCCGCGCAGCACCGCCATGTCGCGGGCGTGGTAGCGCACGCCCTCTTCCTGCTTGAAGGAGGAATCGTGTTCCTCATCGACGATGATCAGCCCCAGACGGCAAAACGGCAGAAACAGGGCCGAACGCGCGCCGACCACCACCCGCGCCGCGCCGGAGATCGCCCCGCGCCAGACACGGCGGCGTTCGCTCGGGCGGATATCGCTGTGCCACATCAGCGGATCGACGCCGAAACGGCTGTGGAAGCGTTCCAGCCATTGTTCGGTCAGTGCGATCTCCGGCAGCAGCACCATCACCTGACGTCCGGCGCGCAGGCAGGCGGCGATGGCCTCGAAATAGACCTCTGTCTTGCCCGAACCGGTCACCCCTTCCAGGAGCACCGTTCCGGCGCGCCCTTCCTCCACACTGCGCTGCAGGCGCCGGGCCAGATCCAGCCCCGCCCCCTGCTGATGAGAGGACAGGCGCACCCGCGCGCCATCGGTCAGCGGAACCGGAACCGGCGCATCCGCCGCCTGCGCCACCCGTTCCAGCGCCCCGGCCTGCACCAGCCCGCGCACCACCGCCGCCGACACCCCGGCCAGTTCGGCAATCTCCCCCATCCGGCGCGCCAGCCCGTCCTCCATCAGCGCCAGCACTCTTTTCCGGGCCGCCGTCATGCGTTCCGGCCGGGCCTGGCCCAGGCGATAGGCCGGGCGCTCACGCGGCGGGCCGATGGCATCGGGCACCCGCATCGCCATGCGCAGCACCATGCCCGGCGGCGCCATGTAATAATCAGCGACCCAATCGATAAAACGGCGCATATCCGCCGGCAGGGGCGGAGAATCCAGCAGGGCCGAGACCGGCTTCAGCCGTTGCGGCGCGGCACGGCTACTCTCATCACCGCCATGATCCCAGACCACCCCGGTCACCTGACGGGGGCCCAGGGGAACACGCACGAAACGTCCCGGTTCCGGCACATCGCCGCCCGGCACATAATCAAAGGGGCCGGGGAAGGGCATGGGCAAAAGCACGGGAATCCGCCCCGCATCGGGCGAAGCCCTTTCCGCCTTCGGCTCCTCTTCGTCAAAAAGGCAACTGGCGCCGCCTTTGGCCATCCGCTAAACTCCCGCTCGAAACCCTGGAGCCCGCATTAAATGCCATCGGACACCGCCCGGCAACAGCGCCGGCGGGATATGAGGGATACAGGCCGGCAGGGCGCGGGTCTGTAGGGAACAGGGTTTGTAGAGGGTACGGGGCCGGCAGCCGGTCTGCCGCCGGGGCAGGGACATCGTGATTACAGGAGCATTGTTTTATGAAGTTTTTCGTGGATACGGCGGATACCGAGGCGATCAGGGAACTGGCCGATGGCGGCCTTGTCGATGGCGTGACGACCAATCCCAGCCTTGTCGCCAAGACCGGCCGCGACTTTTTCGAGGTCATCCGGGAAATCTGCACCATCACCAGCGGCCCGGTCAGCGCCGAGGTGGCGGCAACCGATGCCGAAACCATGCTGGCCGAAGGGCGCAGGCTGGCGGAGATCGCCAACAACATCGCCGTCAAGGTGCCCCTGACCATGGACGGGCTGAAGGCCTGCCGCAGCCTTGCCGATGACGGCATCATGGTCAATGTCACCCTCTGCTTTTCGCCAAGCCAGGCGATTCTTGCCGCAAAGGCGGGGGCAACCTTCGTTTCGCCCTTTGTCGGCAGGCTGGACGATATCAGCACCGACGGCATGACCCTGATTGAGGATATCGTACAGATCTACGATAATTACGATGCCTTCCGCACTGAAGTGCTTGTCGCCTCGATCCGCCATCCCCGCCATATCGTCGATGCGGCCAAAATCGGCGCCGATGTCTGCACCGTGCCGCCGGACGTGCTGCGCAAGATCGCCCGCCATCCCCTGACCGACAAGGGGCTGGAAGCCTTTATCGCCGACTGGGCCAGGACCGGCCAGTCCATCCTCTGAGAAACAAGGAGCGCCCCGTGACCGGCGAACAGAAAACCACCGTGCAGGACGAGCCCCTTTCGGCCGAGGACGTGGCCGCCTATCTCAGGCGCCACGGCAATTTCCTGACCGAACATCCGGAGCTTCTGGCGACGCTGACCCTGCCGGAGGCGGAAGGGGAGGGTAATGTCCGCGA
>CAYXDL010000318.1:0-3462 GCA_964463775.1 uncultured Hyphomicrobiales bacterium | reverse complement strand
TTCCCCGGCGGGCAGGGTGATGTCCCAGTATACCGGATCCGTCAGCGGCTGACGCACCACGCCCGCCGTTCCCCTGTCGGTTCTGCCCGCGATCACGCGGATGGTGATACCGTTTTCCCATGTTTCGGTCGGAATTTCGGACGGAGAGAATTCCTGATAGGCGGGCGGATCCATCTTGTGGGCGGCAGGCAGGTTGATCCAGAGCTGAAATCCGGCCAGTAGTCCGTCGGCCTGTTCGGGCATTTCCGAATGAACGATGCCGCGCGCGGCGCTCATCCATTGCACGCCGTCGGGCTCGATCACGCCTTCATGCCCGGCGCTGTCCGCATGGCGCATGCGTCCGGCCAGCAGATAGGTCACGGTTTCGAAACCCCGGTGCGGATGGGCGGGAAAACCGGCGATGTACTCATCCGGTCTGTCGGAACCGAAGGCGTCGAGCAGCAGGAACGGATCGAGCATTTCCAGACCCGGCTGACCGATCAGGCGGGTAAGGGAAACACCGGCACCGTCCCTGACGGGAATGCCGCCGGTAAGATGGATGATGGGGCGGGGTTGTTCCCCTGTATCGTGCGGCATGGGCTCCTCCGTGGTTCGGAAAGTAATGTGACGCATTGCCGTCACGGGAAAAGACGGGCTGGCATCAAAAGATTGTTGCCCCGGCTGCAACAATCAGGAAACCGCCGGACCCGCAAACAGAAGGGCGGAGAGCAGCCGCAGGGCAATGATTGTCAGTACGGCTTTCAGAACAAGGCGGAAGACATCCTCGGGCAGGCGGTTCAGAACGTGTTTCCCGGCCCAGGTGCCGGCGAAGCCGAATGCCAGCAAGGCCCCGAGCAGCGGCAGCCAGGCGGCGAAAGAGAACCCCAGAAAGCCGAAAGCGGCCAGCTTCAGAAAGTGCTGGATGGTCATGAGCACGGCATGGGTGGCGGCGATCTGCCGGCGGTCGGCGCTTGCTGCCGCAACAAAGGGCAGGATCAGCGGCCCTGTCGCGCCAACGAACATCGTTGCCAGTGATGAGGCCATGGCAAGGATGAAAAAGGTTTTCACCCCCGGTTTGCGGGCGCGGAACCCCGGGGCCCAGACGGTATAGAGTATGAAGGCGCCAAGAATGGCCTGAAGCCACGATACCGGCAGGGTCACGACGACCTGCCCGCCGATCGCGGCACCGATGAGGCTGCCAATTATGAAGGCGGGCAGAACCGGTCGCAGGACATCGCGGAACATCAGGGCGGCACGGCCGCTGTTGGAGCCGAGCTGCACGGCACCATGCAGCGGAATCAGGGCCGCTGGCGGAATGAACAGGGCCAGCACCGCCAGCATGAGCATACCGCCGCCAAGGCTGAGGGTGGCAGTGATGAAACTGGCCAGAAACGATACCGCGCAAAGAAGGACGAACTGCCAGAGTGCGAGATCGCCGGGCAGGAAATCCGCCGCATGCATGCCTTCAGTCCACGCCGGGCACGGGATGAAGCCGCGAGATCCATTCCAGCCCGGCACGGGTGTCGCCGGACGGAAAATACTCACAGGCGATGGTGCCGTCATAGCCGCTGGCGGTGATGGTGGCGAACAGGGTGGGAAAATCGATCCTGCCGCTGCCCGGTTCGTGGCGGCCGGGGGCATCGGCAATCTGAACATGGCCGATCAGGTTGCGGTAGCGGGCGAAGGTATCCGCCGGGTTCAGGCCCATCATGGCAGCATGATACGCATCGAACTGAAGGTACAGATTGTCGGCGCCGATTTCACTGATGATGGTACGGGCCAGTTCGAAATCGTCCAGAAAATATGCCGGCATGTCGATGGGGTTGAGCGGTTCGATGGTGATGGCGATGCCCTGACGGGCGGCGAGAAGGCAGGCCCGGCGCAGATTGGCGATGAAGACCGGCCTGCATGCCGCCTTTTCCAATGTCTCCGTAACACCGGCCATGACGTGGATTTTGCCGCAGCCGGTTGCCGTGGCGTAATCCAGGGCGGTGCGCAGGGCGTGATCGAATTCCGCCTGACGGCCGGGACAGGCGGCAAAGCCGCGCTCACCGCTTTCCCAGTTCCCGGCCGGGGTATTGATCAGCGCCAGGCGCAGATTGTTGTGGCTCAGCACGGCGCGGATTTCTTCGGCCGGCATCTCATAGGGGAACAGGCATTCGACCGCCGCGAAACCGGCCGCCCGTGCCGCGGCGAAGCGATCGGGCAGCGGGGCTTCGGAAAACAGCAGCGAAATATTGGCGATCAGTTCCGGCATGGCTCAGCCCGGTGTCTGGTCGAGCCAGTGGCGGATCAGATGATGGGCGATGGCCAGGGGCGGCGGCAGACGGCGGGGGGCGATATCATCCCGGGCGCGGGTCGCGGCCAGCATTGCCGCCGCCTCCTCACGGCTGAACCAGCGCGCCTGTTCCAGTTCATGGGTATCGATATCCAGCTCCGTGCTCCGGGCGGTGGCGAAACAGCCGATCATCAGGGTGGAGGGGAATGGCCAGGGCTGGCTGGCGATATAGCGGATGTTGCCGACCTCTATGCCGGCCTCCTCACGGATTTCGCGCTGAACGGCCTCCTCAATGCGCTCACCATGATCGACGAAACCGGCGAGGGCGGAAAAATTCCCGTCGGGGAAATGCGCCTGGCGGCCAAGCAGGATCTGGCCGTCGCCATCCTCCACCAGCATGATGACGACGGGATCGACGCGGGGAAAATGTTCCGCGCCGCAATCGGGATTCAGACAGCGCCGGTGCTGACCGCCGGCCTCAGATGTCGTGATGTGGCCGCAGCGGGCGCAGAAACGATGGCGCGCATGCCAGTCGATGCGCGAACGGCCATGGGCGAGAATGCCCGATTCGCCCGGTGGCAGCTCGGGGGCGATGGAACGGGCATCGATGAATTTGCGCGCCGCGCCCGCCATCGATGCGCCGCTGTCTTCATCATCGCCGAGATCGAGGGCGAAAACAGCGTTATCGTCATGACCGAGGCCAAGCAGAAAGGCATTGTCTTCCGCCGGCACGACCGGTAGATCCGCCGCCCTCAGCCGGGCCAGTGCCGGGGCCGGCTCCAGGCCGATAAGAGGCTTGAGCGCCAGAAAGGGAATGAAATGGCTGGCCGGATCGGTGAGCCGGGCCCGGAGCCAGGCCTTGTCGCGGCGCTGTCTGTCCGCCCGATCCAGGGGAGATGCGGAAAATGTGATGCCCTCGAACATGGGGCCGAGCCTTGCACATGCCATTGCCACGCGCAACAGGATCATGCGCCGGCAAGGCCGGAATGAAGGATCACATAGGGCTTGCCTTCGCCGCGGTTTCGATGGATAAAACCAGCGGGAGGCTGGCGCGGACGGAACCTTCGCCAACCCGGTCAGGTCCGGAAGGAAGCAGCCGTAACGAATGCGTTTCGGGTCGTGTCAGTCTCCCACCTAATATTCGGGCCTGTGTCCCATATGCCGCCGGGCGTGTCCGAGGCTCTGGCCTGCGGTTCGCGTATCTT
>CAYXDL010000317.1:0-3463 GCA_964463775.1 uncultured Hyphomicrobiales bacterium | reverse complement strand
ATCGGGCAGTTTGGATGTGGCATGACGGGTCACCGCCAGCAGCAGTTCATCACGATCCATGCCCCGCCCGTCATCATCGACGGCAATCAGGCTGCGCCCGCCATTGGCGATCGTCACATCGATGCGGGCGGCACCGGCATCGATGGCATTTTCCACCAGTTCCTTGACGGCGCTTGCCGGGCGTTCGATGACCTCGCCGGCGGCAATGCGGTTGACGATCGTCTCGGGCAGGCGGCGGATGATGCCCATCGTCACCTCATTCCCGCCCGTCGCGCAGATATCGCCGGGTCAGGCGCTTGCCGGTCTCGACTGCCGGCTGATCGAAGGGATCGATGCCCAGAAGATGCGCGGCAACAATCGTCTCCAGCATGAAATGCATGAACAGCGCCCCCATGGCGGCCGGGGTGATGGCAGGCAGGGTGATATGGCGCAGCGGGCGGCCCTTGGCAATCAGGGTTTCACGGGTGGCACGGGCTTCGGCCGCCACCACATCACCGATGCCGCGGCCCGCCAGATAATCGAGTGCCGGATCGTCCCCGCATAACGACAGGTCGATCGGCGGTCCGCTATAGCCGTCCTCAATAGTGATCAGGGTGAACATCTTATCCGCCGGACCATCGAGCCAGAGTTGCAACTGGCTGTGCTGATCCACCGGCCCCAGCGCATCGAGCGGCGTAATCCCCATCCCGTCCTTGCCCAGACTTTCAGCGACAAGCTGACGGTGCCACAGGGTCAGATTCTTCAGGCGGCTGGCATAGGGCAGCAGCACATGGGCCGCAATCCCGCCACCGCGCATCAGCCCCACCATCACCGCCGCCCCGGCGACCGGCGGTGCCTCCGGATCGTTGAAACAGGACTCCAGCACCGGCAACGCGCCCTCGCGCACCGCCGCGATATCCATCCCCTGCACCATCAGCGGCAGTAGACCGACAAGAGAGAGCACGGAAAACCGCCCGCCGATACCGGGATCATGGTCAAGGCATTCGATATTCCAGCGCGCCGCCAGCCGGCGCAACGGATTGTCGCCCGGCTCGGTGATCGCCACCACGTGCCCGCCAACGGCCCCAGCCGAGAGGCGCTCACGCAACCAGCCGATGACGACAATCGCCTGCGACAGCGTTTCCGCGGTCGATCCGGATTTGGATATCACCAGAAAAGCAGTGCGCGCCGGATCGAGAAATTCCAGCAGGTCGCGAAACTCGCCGCCATCGAGATTGTCGGGAAAATGCAGCACCGGCCTCGCCCCCGCCGGGCTGGCGCCGGTCAGTGCCTTGGCGCCGAGATTGGAGCCGCCGGTCCCCAGAATGACCAGATCGTCACACAGATCGCCCAACCGCTCGGCCACGGGCCGCAGCCGGGCGATATCGCCGCTGAAACCCGGCAGGGACAAAAGCGGCAGGCTTCCGTCCCGCTTTTGCGCGACCAGCCGCGAAATACAGACCTCAGCTTCCGCCAGCAGAGTGTGGTATACGCCGCGCGACAGCCCCCCTCCGACCTTTCCGGCAAAGCAATGGCCGATATCCTGACTGAATTCCATCCCGCCCCCAAATCCCATCCTGCCTGTTTCCCTGGCCCGTTTCCGTATGCCGGGCACTATAATGCCCATCGTTGCGGAAGGAAACGGCCCGGCGCGATAAGACGGGCTCAGGGCGCCCCCTTCAGCACCGCCTTGAGATCACCGTCCGGTTTTCCGACCACAACGGCGAACATCTTCTGCGGAACGATCAGGCGTTTCGCCACCCGGGCGATGTCCTCGCGGGTCACGGCATTGATCCGTTCCGGGCGCCGCTGAATGTAATCGATGCCCAGATTGTTGACCTGAATGGCAATCAGCAGTCGGGCAATATTGGCATTCGAGGACAGGCTGAGGGGAAAGGATCCGTTCAGATAGGTTTTGGCTGCCTTGAGCTCCTTGTCGCTGACGCCCTCATCGCGCATGCGCAGCAATTCCCGACGCGTCACCGCCAGGGCCTCGGCCACCGTTTTGTTCGCCGAGGAAAAGCCGATCAGATAAAGCGCCGATTTCCTCATCGGCACCTGGGCGGCAAAGATTGAATAGGTCAGGCCGCGTTTTTCACGCACCTCCTGCCCCAGACGCGAGACAAACCCGCTGCCGCCGAGAATATAGGTCATCACCCGTGCCGCATCGAAATCGGGGTCGTCGCGCATCAGCCCGGGAAAGCCGATGTAAACCTGGCTCTGTGGTGTTTCATAGGCGATCCGGCGCAGCACCCCGCCCCCCACCACCTTCTGCGGGCCCGTATCCGGCCCGGCGGGCGCGGCGGGAAGAGGGGCGAACACCTGTTCAAGGCGCTTCGACAGTTCCGCCGCCGTGATATCCCCGACCACCGCCAGCGTCAGATTGGCGCGTGTCAGACGGCGGCGGACGAAACCGGCCAGATCATCCCGGGTAATCGCGGCCACGCTTTGTTCCGTTCCTTCCACCGGGCGGGCATAGGGCTGATCGCCGAAAGCGGTTTCATACAGGGCGCGGCGGGCGATTTCGCGCTGATCACGGGCACGGGCACGCAGCCCGCTGATGATCTGAGCGCGGATACGTTCCACCGGCGCCGCATCGAAGCGCGGTACCTGCAACGCCTTGGCCAGAAGACCGAAAGCGGCATCGCGGTTTTGCGACAGAGCACGCATGCTGGCGGTAAAGCTGTCACGCCCGGCATCGAAGGAAAGTTGGGTCGCGGTTTCCTGCAGGCGCAGCTGAAACGCTTCCGAGGACAGGTCTCCCGCCCCCTCGTCCAGCAGGCCGGAAACCATGTTGGCCAGCCCCTCGCGGCCCTTCGGATCAAGGCGGGCACCGCCTTCCCAATAGGCTTCCAGCGCGATGATCGGAATGCTCGGCTCATGGACAAGCCAGGCCGTAATCCCCGAAGGGCTGACAACCTTTTCGATCCTGCCCGTCGCCCGGGCAGGCATCGCGACGACAAACACCAGCAGCGCAGCAAATATCAACCGAATCATCTTTTCCCCCGGATCAGGATTTCGGCGCCGGGCGGGCGATGCCCGTAACCGACCGTTCAGGGCGGAGAATGGCACGGGCCGCCTCGTTCACCTCGGCGACGGTCACGGCGCGGATGCGCTCCGGCCAGTTATCGATATCGGCAACGGACAGGCCGATGGCCAGCCCCTCGCCAAAACTCCGTGCCGCCGCCGCCAGGCTGTCGCGGGCATAGACAGCGTTGGCGGCCAGGCTGTCGCGGGCACGCTTCACCTCGGCCTCAGTGACGCCGTTTTCCAGCACATCACGGATGACGGCATCCATGGCGTCCTCCACATCGCTGATGCCCGCCTTTCCGCGCGGGCGGGCATAGAAATGGAAGACGGACGGGCCCTTGCGGTTTTCGTCATAAGCAGCCCCCGCATAGGCCGCAATGCCTTGCCTGACCACCAGTTCCCTGTACAAACGACTGGTGGTGCCGCCCCCCAGAACTTCGGCCAGAACGACCAG
>CAYXDL010000316.1:0-3475 GCA_964463775.1 uncultured Hyphomicrobiales bacterium | reverse complement strand
CTTCAGGGCTTCCGTGATCTCATCCAGAATGGCGGGATCATCAATGGTGGCCGGCATCTTCCAGGCCCTGTCATCGGCGATGGCGCGCATGGTACCGCGCAGCACCTTGCCCGAGCGGGTCTTCGGCAGGCGTTTGACCACCGCCGCCATCTTAAAGGCCGCAACCGGGCCAATGCGCTCGCGCACCAGGGCGACCAGCTCCGAAACCACCGCGCCATGCTCTCTGTCCACCCCGGCCTTGAGCACGACGAAACCCACGGGCAACTGCCCCTTGAGCTCATCGGCAACACCGATGACCGCACATTCGGCCACATCCGGATGCTCGGCCAGAACCTCCTCCATCGCGCCGGTTGACAGACGGTGCCCGGCGACATTGATGATGTCGTCCGTCCGGCTCATGATGAAGATGTAGCCATCCTCATCGATATATCCGGCATCGGATGTATTGTAATAGCCGGGGAAGGCATCCAGATAAGCCGATTTGAAACGCTCATCGGCCTGCCACAGTGTCGGCAGGCATCCGGGGGGCAGGGGCAGCTTCAGCGCAATGGTCCCCATCTCGCCCGCAGGCAGGGGATTGCCGCCCTCATCCAGAACATGGATGTCATATCCCGGCACGGCCTTGGTGGGACTGCCGTATTTCACCGGGAACATGCCAAGGCCAACACAATTGGCCGCGATCGGCCAGCCGCTTTCGGTCTGCCACCAGTGATCGATCACCGGCACCTGCAACTGCTGTTCCGCCCATTTGATGGTTTCGGGATCGGCGCGTTCCCCGGCCAGAAACAGGGTACGGAACCGGCTGAGGTCATACGGGCCGATCAGCCGGCCTTCATGATCCTGCTGGCGGATCGCCCTGAAGGCCGTCGGCGCCGTGAACAGAGCCACCGCCCCGTGTTCGGAGATCACCCGCCAGAAAGCGCCGGCATCGGGTGTGCCGACGGGCTTGCCCTCATACATGATGGTGGTGCAGCCATGAAGCAGCGGGCCATAGACGATATAGGAATGCCCGACCACCCAGCCGACATCAGATGCCGCCCAGAACACCTCGCCCGGATCGATACCGTAGATGTTCTTCATCGACCATTTCAGCGCCACGGCATGGCCGCCATTGTCGCGCACCACACCCTTGGGCTGACCCGTCGTGCCCGACGTATAGAGAATGTAAAGCGGATCTGTCGCCGCCACCGGAACGCAGGCGGCCGGTTCGGCCGCAGCCGTCAGCGCCTCCCAGTCGTGACAGCGGGGATCGGAGAGCACGGCCTCACGAACATTGCGCCGCTGATAGAGCACGATGCTTTCGGGCTTGTGCTCGGACTGATCGATGGCATCGAGGACCATCGGCAGATATTCGATCACCCGGCCCGGCTCAATCCCGCAGGAGGCGGTAACGATCGCTTTCGGCGTGGCATCGTCAATGCGGGTTGCCAGCTCATGCGGGGCGAAACCGCCGAAGACAACCGAATGAATGGCACCGATGCGCGCACAGGCCAGCATGGCGATCGCCGCCTGGGGGATCATCGGCATATAGATCAGCACCCGGTCGCCCTTGCCGACCCCCTGCCCCGCCAGAGCACCGGCAAAACGCGCCACCTCATCCAACAGCCCCGCATAGGTGAATTTCTCGATGACGCCGGTGACCGGGCTGTCATAGATCAGGGCGGCCTGATCGCCGCGCCCCGCCTCCACATGCCGGTCGAGGCAATTGTAACAGGTGTTCAGTTCCCCGCCCGTGAACCAGCGATAGAAGGGCGCCCTGCCGTCATCGAGAACCTTGTCCCATCTGCGGTACCAGGATATGTCTTCGGCCGCCTCGGCCCAGAAGGCTTCCGGCTCTTCGATGGACCGGCGGTAAACCTCGTCATAGCGTGCGCTCATTACATGCCCCCTGTTACTGGAACCGCTGAATCGATTAACTTCATGACGGCGCAATGATATTACAAAAGCGCGCCGTCACAGGAACAGAATACCTCCCGCGGCACCCTTGAGAACATCTTTTCATATATTTTGCAATGCGACGAAATGCGCCAGCGCGGCATAAACGCTTGATCGGCGGCAATGTTTTCTGTTTATTCGCCAAAGAGGCGGATCACTGATGAGGAGGCGGGCATGACCGGCATTTTCCGGAACGGACTGGAGAAAAACAAGGCCAACTATACCCCCCTTTCACCATTGAGTTTCCTGCGCAAGGCGGCTGAAACCTACCCGGAACGCATCAGCATCCTCCACGGCACGCAGCAGTTTTGCTGGGCCGCAACCTATGAACGCTGCCGCAAGCTGGCCTCGGCACTGGCCGCCCGGGGCATCGGCAAGGATGATGTCGTCGCGATCATGGCCCCCAACATCCCGGCGATGTATGAGGCGCATTTCGCCGTTCCCATGGCCGGCGGAGTGCTGAACACCCTCAATATCCGCCTCGACCCGCCTGCCCTGGCCTATTGCCTGCGCCATGGAGAGGCCAAAATCCTCCTGTGCGACAGCGAGTTTTCCGGCCCCATTGCCGAAGCGCTGAAGCTTCTCGACAACCCGCCTGCCGTCATCGATATCTGCGATCCGCAGGGACCGGGCGGTGAACGGATCGGTGAAATCGAGTACGAAGAATTTCTCGCCACTGGCGATCCCGATTTCGGCTGGAGCCTGCCCGGGGATGAATGGGATGCCATCTCCCTGAACTACACCTCCGGTACCACCGGCAATCCGAAAGGCGTCGTCTATCATCATCGCGGCGCCTATCTGAACGCGCTTGGCAACATTCTGTCCTGGGGTATGAACGGGCAGCCGCGCTATTTGTGGACACTGCCCATGTTCCACTGCAATGGCTGGTGCTTTCCCTGGACCATGGCGGCCATCGCCGGTACCAATATCTGCCTGCGCAATGTCAATTCCGAAAACATTTACCGTGCCATCGCAGAGCAAGGCGCCACCCATCTGTGCGGTGCTCCCATCGTCATGCAGATGATCACCAACGCCCCTGAAGAGGCGAGGCGCGCCTTTTCCCACACCGTGCACATGATGACCGCGGCGGCACCGCCACCGGCCGCCGTGCTGGCGGAGATGGAGCGGCAGGGCTTTGATGTCACCCATGTCTACGGGCTGACGGAGACCTACGGCCCGGCGGTCGCCTGCGCCTGGCATGATGAATGGAATGAACTGCCCCTTGAGGAACGCGCCCGCAAGAAAGCACGTCAGGGCGTGCCCTACCAGGTGGAGGAGGATCTGATGATCGCCGACCCTGAGACCATGCAGCCGGTGCCCAAGGACGGCAAGAGCATCGGCGAGGTGATGATGCGCGGTAATATTGTCATGCGCGGCTATCTGAAGAACCCCGAAGCCACGGCAGAGGCTTTTCGCGGCGGCTGGTTCCACAGCGGCGATCTCGGCGTCTGGCACCCCGACAACTATATCGAACTCAAGGATCGCTCCAAGGACATCATCATTTCCGGCGGCGAGAACATCTCTTCGATCGAGGTGGAGG
>CAYXDL010000315.1:0-3486 GCA_964463775.1 uncultured Hyphomicrobiales bacterium | reverse complement strand
GGCGTCTGAAGGACACCCCCTCGACGCTGGAGGAACTCAGCAAGCAATACGGCATCAGCCGCGAACGCGTCCGCCAGATCGAAGTGCGCGCCTTCGAGAAGCTGCAAAAGGCAATGAAGAACCTGGCGCGGGAGAGAAACATCACCGCTGAAGCCTGAGCGGGGCGTTCCTACCCCTGCTTACCTCTACTCCGCCTCCTCGGCTGAAGCGACACCGCCCTGCGCTGCCGACAGCAGCCCGCCGCCCCATTCCTCAAGCATCTTGCGCCGCTGTTTTTCCAGATGGCGGCGGCGCGACTGCGCCTGCATGTCGACGATGACCTGAGCAATCGCCGGCCCGGCCCACATCAGCAGGCCGGCCGTTGCCGCCGCCCCGTACATCATGGCCCAGTTATAGATATCCGACAGCAGCGACAGGGCCGTCTGCACATTGACCCCGCGTTCGAACAGCGTGCCCAGAACCGGCAGCACACCGGCCAGGTTGAGCGCCACCATGGAGGGAATAGCTCCACGCTGTTCCCGCGACCCCAC
This sequence comes from uncultured Hyphomicrobiales bacterium, assembly GCA_964463775.1. Classification (GTDB taxonomy): domain Bacteria; phylum Pseudomonadota; class Alphaproteobacteria; order Minwuiales; family Minwuiaceae; genus JALXAG01. Next base: position 2,956 of record CAYXDL010000315.1, on the reverse strand, counting down.
TGCCAGCAACACGATGGACGGCACCATGCCCACCGCCATCACCAGCATCATCGAAGGCGCCACGGCCGAGGCCAGAACGATCAGAACGGCCAGCAGCGTGACCGAACCACCCTTCTTGCCCTGCTTTTTCCTGCCAACGGCCTTTCGTGCTTTTCCCGCCATCAGAAAAATCCCTTGCCCAGAACCACCAGCAGGCTGACGGACAAAATGGTGAAAGCCACCAGCGATGCCCCCCAATAGCCATAATGGAATGCCTGACTGCGCCGCATGGCGCCACCATTGTCGATTGCATCAATCTCTTCGCCCAAGGCGCGGAAGCGACGGATTGCCGCCTTGTATTCGCTCTCATCCCGTTTGACGCTGGCCTGCAGGTTCAGTTCTTTCAGCAACCGCTTGATGCGCCCGCCCTTGGCCAGTTTTTCCAGGCGCTGCTGCAGAGCCTCGCGCCGGATCGCGCTGTGCAGCTTGCTGATGACCGGCTTCAGCGCCTTGACCGCCCAGGCACACAGCCCCGGCAGGGGTTCGGGCGCGAAGCGGTCCTGCAGATCGCCCAGCAGTTCGATCATTGCCAGTTTCCGTTCCAGCGAACCTTCACCAAGGCGCATCGCCGCCTTGATGTATTTTTCCATATCGTCCGAACGGGCGGCAATGAATCCGGCGACATGCCGGTCAATCAGCATGGTTTCACCGCTGTGGGAGGGAGCCGCCGCATCCAGCGCCTTGATCAGATTATGCAGGGTAATCGGCGCGCGCCCCTCAAGAACCGGGCTTTGGCAGGGGAAGCCTTCGTTGAGCTGATACAGGCAACGCTCGATCCCGAAACCCAGAACGCCGGCGTTGTTCATATGCCCGACCAGCATATTGGCAATCACCGGAGAAAGAATGCGCCCCTCCAGCCCCCGGTGGGTGGTCGCCCGTTCGACCAGCAGGGTACTGCGTATGAGATCGGCCAGATTCGTGATCATCTTGCGGTCATCCCGGGCATAGGCCGCCGCCAGCAAAAAGCCCAGCCCGCTGAGATTGACGGCCGTATCGTGAAAACGGATCGGGGAGACGGGATCGAGCGCCGAACAGACCCGGGATATGATTTCGGCCGTGCGGCCACCCGCCCCGGCTGATGCCTTGCCCATACGGTGCACGATATCGGCCGCCTGCCCGTCCGCCAGGGATGAGCGGATCCAGCGTTCCAGGTGATCCGTCTGCAATTCCTGCACCGCTTCGCGCGGGTGGCGGGAAAGGGCCATGGCGATCAGCGCCGGGTGAACATATTTCTGCTCCATGAAATGATAGGGGTGCGGCGCCCTGCGCCCGGTAATCGGCTGGATGGAGGCATCCCAGAAACCATCCAGCCAGCGCTTGATGTTGTCCGCTTTCCAACGCCGGCTTTCATCATCGGCCAGCAACCCCACCAGCAGCGACCGGATCACCGGGGAAAAACGTTTCCCTTGGGTGAGAACGGCGAAGGAACCATGGACCACCTTGGCCGCCGCAAGCGCCTGCGGATCCATGTCATTGCCGGAAACATCACCGCTCAGCAATTCGATGATTGTTACCCCGAGCGCGTAATAATCGGCCGTCACATCAATCTCGCCGCGCCCCTCCGGCGGGCAGATCTGGCTTTCCAGAGGCTCATAAACACTCGGTTGCTCCCGTCCCGGTGCCCCGCTGCAGCACTCGCCAAGCAGCACCGTACCGTTTCTCTGGGCAAAAATATTGTCCGGCCGGATGGCACGATGGGGGATGCGTCCCTTGTGCAGGGTCTCAAGCGGCGCCAGCAGGGCCGGAATGATCACCGTCTTGATCTCTTCCTCACTGACCTGCCCGGGCACCAGCGCCTCACCCTGAGGGCGGTCGAAAACGATTGCATAGGCCGGTCCGGAATCCGTCTCCAGCATGCCATGCTCCACCGGACAGGCCATGCCGGAAACATAATGGGCCGAAAGATGCCGCAGCACCGCCTGACGCACGGGAAAGCGGGGATCACACAGCAGGGCATAGAGGGGACGTTCGGGCTGACGCAGATCCAGCACCTGAAAGGCCCGTCCGCTGGCGCGGTCGAACTGCGGCAGGGGCTGTGTATTCTGAATCGAATAACGGCCGTTCAGCAGCAGGCCGCCGCCATCCCGCGCGGCGGTTTCCGCATGCTCCGCTTGTCTTTCCGGTTGAGCCATGGCCCTGAACGATCACCCATACGACATGAGCCCGGATTATCGCCGCACGTGGTTAAGAAAACCTTATAAAACCAAAGAGATACCCTCATGACAGCGGGCGCGGCGCAGATAACGGAATCCATCGGACAAAATTCCCCGCAGGCAAGGGTGGCGAGGCCGGACAAATCCCCTTATATGAATGCCATCATCCGGCGAAGTACCGAATCCCGGGCAAGACCCGCCGGAGCGGATGAGCGATGATCGTATCTCGAAGAACAGAACACGGAAGAAAAGGTGAATCATGTCCGTACTCGTAGGTAAGAAAGCGCCCGATTTCACGGCCAAGGCCGTCATGGGCGACAACAGCATCAACGAAGGCTTCAACCTCTATGAGGCCATCGAGGGCCGTTACGGCCTAGTCTTTTTCTATCCTCTGGATTTTACCTTTGTCTGCCCCTCTGAAATTCTGGCCTTCGACAACCGGCTGCAGGAATTCGAAAAGCGCAATGTGAGCGTCATCGCCATCAGCGTCGATTCCCATTTCAGCCATCTGGCATGGAAAAACACGCCGGTGGAAAAAGGCGGGCTCGGCCAGGTCGGTTTCCCGCTGGTCGCTGATCTGTCAAAATCCATTTCCCGCGATTACGATGTCCTGCTCAATGAGGAAGTGGCGCTGCGCGGCCTTTTCCTGATCGACCGTGACAAGATCGTCCGCCACCAGGTGGTGAACGATCTGCCGCTGGGGCGCAATGCCGATGAAGCCCTGCGCATGGTCGATGCCCTGCAGTTCACCGAAGAACATGGTG
>CAYXDL010000314.1:0-3493 GCA_964463775.1 uncultured Hyphomicrobiales bacterium | reverse complement strand
AGGGAAGGGCAGAAAGTCGCGGCGGGGACGCCGCTGCTGCAGCTTGACGACACCCTGGCGCGCAGCCGCTACCGCATGCTGGAAAGCCAGTATTATTCCCTGTTGGCCGAGGAGGCCCGCCTGGCGGCGGAGCGCGATGGCGCCAAAGACATCGCCTTTCCCGAGGAACTGCTGGCAAAGGCCGGCGATGCGGCGATCTCCAAACTGATCGTCAGTCAGGTGGATATCTTCAATTCGCGCCGCATGCGCGGCGATACGCAAAAGCGCATATTGCGCGAACGCATTGCCCAGCTTGAACGCAATGTCACCGGGCTGCAGGCACGGGCAGGCTCACTGAAATCCCAGCTGTCCCTGCTGCAGGAGGAACGCGCCGCCATCGAGGCACTGTGGCGCAAGGGGCTGGCGCGCAAATCCCGGGTTCTGTCATTGCAGCGGCGCGAGGCCGATTTGCAGGGCCGGCTTGCCGATCTGCGTGCGCAGATCGGACGCAGCCGCGATAACATCGCCGAAATCCGCTATCAGATGAGCATTCCCACCGACCGCCTGCGCTCGCAGGTGTCGGAGGATCTGCGTCGGGTGCGCGACCGCCTGGCCGATGTCGGCGAACGGATGCTGGCAGCCCGTGATACACTGGCCCGGCTGACGGTGCGCGCTCCGCAGGAAGGCACGGTCGTCGGCATGAAGGTGCATACGCCGGGTGGTGTGGTGCAGCCCGGCGAGGTGCTGATGGAACTGGTGCCCGAAGAGGACAGCCGTATTATCGAGGCGCGTATCGATCCGAAGGATATCGATGATGTTCATGTTGGCATGACGGCGCGGGTGCGCATCAGCGCTTTCAATGCCCGTACGACACCGATGCTGAACGGCGTGGTCACTGATGTTTCCGCCGACCGCTTCACCGATCCGGTATCCGGCCGGGCCTATTTCACGGCCCGAATCCGTATGGATGATTCCGGCGGGCAGGCGCCGTTGCTGGTGCCGGGAATGCAGGCGAACGTCTTTCTGGTGACCCGCGAGCGCACGGTGCTGGATTACCTGCTGGAACCGGTCAGCCGCAACTTTGAAAAAGCCGGGCGGGAAACCTGATTCCGGCAGCAAGCGGTTCTGTATCCGGCTTCTCTTCCATGTTTTCCCTCATGCCGGTTAGCAATGCCTTAACCCTGTGCGGCTATGGTGGCTGTCAGCTATGTGCATCAACCGGTTGGGAATCCCATGGGCTCTTCTTCCTTCATGACCCGCCTCAAGGACTGGTGGGAAGGATACGAGACGATCGAGGCCGCGAAGGACGATTCCGCATCCGATGAAACCCCGTCGGATAAGAAGGAAGCGGAGGCCGAGGTCTGGCATCCGTCACGCGTCGAGGCGGCGCAGCTGCTGTTCGGTATCGGGCTGATGACGCCGGGTGCGGAAGCGGCGATGCAGAAGCTGATCAAGCCGCTGGGTATCAATGAGGCCCACACGGTGATCGAACTGGGCACCGGGCTTGGGGCGCTGACGCGCTATATCGCCAATGAAACCGGCGCCTGGGTGACGGGGTATGAGGAAAGCGATTATCTGGTCGAGGTCGGCAGGGAATTGTCGGCCGCCGCCGGGCTGGCCAAGAAGGCGGATATCCGCCAGTCACCCCTGCTAGAAGCACCGGTCAAGCCCAAGAGCGCCTATGCGGTGATCTCCAAGGAAGCGCTCTATACGGTCGAGGACAAGAAGGCCATGCTTGAGAAGATGCATGACATGCTGCGTCCCGGCGGGCAGCTCACCTTCACCGATTTCTACGCGACCAAAGACCCCGGAGAGGCCACGGAACACTGGAAGGCAACGGAAGCGAAGGCCGTTCATCTTTCACAACTCGATGAAACCATCGCCAGGCTGAAGGAGCTGAAATTCGATGTCCGCGTCAGCGAGGATGTGACCGGTGAATATATCGAGCAGATCAAGGAAGCCTTTGCCAATATGGCTGTCGAGCTTGAAAAGCGCGGTGAGCTGGAGCCGGATCTGAGCCGGTCGCTGATGGGTGAGGTCAAAAACTGGAACCAGCGCCTGCTGATGCTGCAGACGGGCGAGGTTTCGCTCTATCGCATCTATGCTTTTCTGCCGAATGAGGTTTCCTGATTTTCTGCCCCTGTCGTGATTGACAGATGCCGGGGCAAAGATTATGTTCCCGCCCTCATATGGATTTCGCAAGCCACGGTCGTGTGTCGCGGCGAGGATGACGCCGGCGGATTATCTGCCAGGACCCGGCGGGTTGAATGCCATGACAGATTGCCGGAGGGGTGCTGCAAGGCGTCCGGCTGTTTCAGGATAGAGGTATGTGATGAAGGTCGTCAATTCTTTGAAATCGCTGAAGAAACGGCACCCTGATTGCCGCGTGATTCGCCGCAAGGGCCGTGTTTATGTGCTGAACAAGACCAATCCGCGTTTCAAGGCCCGTCAGGGCTGAAAATACCGGAATTACGGTTGCCGAGGGGCTGTCCGCTGTTTGCGGCCAGCCCCTTTTTCATGTGTATGCGGGGCAGGAAAAGGCGAAACGGTCGGGTCGATATCCCACAATGCGAAAAAAATTCCGAAAATATGGCCTGTGCTGCTGGCCTCGCCCGGCGCTTTTCGGTTAGACTACGCCTGCATCATGCCAGAACCTGTCAGGCGGCGCGCAAGGAGCGTGCCGCCAGCCATGAACCAGTCATGAATTAATCATGAACGGGGGCCAAGCCGATGAAAATGCCTGAACCCGATGCCGCAATCATCGCCAGAAAGGATGTGTTGGCGGCGGATCTGGCCGCCATCCTCGGTGAGGAGGCGGTAATTACCGATGAGACAGGGCTGAAGGCGTTTGAATGTGACGGGCTGACCGCCTATCAGCAGCCACCGATGATCGCGGTATTACCTGCAACGGTTGAGGAAGTCTCCGCCGTTCTCCGATACTGTCGGGAACAGGGCGTGCGCATCGTGCCGCGCGGTGCCGGGACCTCGCTTTCCGGCGGCGCGCTGCCACTGGCCGACGGCATCCTGCTGGGCATGGGCAAGTTCAACCGCATTCTGGATATCGATTATGACAACCGCCTGGCGCGGGTACAGCCCGGGGTGACCAATCTGGCGATCACCAGGGCGGTGGAGGCGGATGGTTTCTATTACGCGCCGGATCCCTCCAGCCAGATTGCCTGTTCCATCGGCGGCAACATTGCTGAAAATTCCGGAGGCGTGCATTGCCTGAAATACGGGCTGACCACCAATAACATCCTGGGCCTAGAATGCGTGCTGATGGACGGCAGCGTGATCCGTCTGGGCGGTGGTTACTTCGATGGCGGCGGCTATGATCTGATGGGGCTGATGACCGGTTCCGAAGGGCTGTTGGCCGTGATTACCGAAGTGACGGTGCGCTTGCTGCCGACGCCGCCGGGGGCACGGGCGATGCTGATCGGCTTCGATACGCTTGAAGCGGCGGGGGACTGCGTTTCCGCCGTGATCGGAGAAGGCATCATTCCCGCGGGCATGGAGA
>CAYXDL010000313.1:0-3509 GCA_964463775.1 uncultured Hyphomicrobiales bacterium | reverse complement strand
CCCATGCCGGGCAGGGCTTCGGTTTCCTCTGCCGTGGCAGGGGACAATCCGGCAGCCTCACCATGGGAGAGTATGGCGCGTGCCAGCGGATGGCTTGAACGGGCCTCCAACGCCATGGCCCGGGTCAGAAGTCCGGCTTCATCATGACCGTTCAGGGCCTTCAGGCCGACGACCTCGGGCCTGCCCTGTGTCAGCGTACCGGTTTTGTCGAATGCCAGGGCGCGCAGCCGTGCCGGTTGTTCGACATAGGTGCCGCCCTTGATCAGCACCCCGGCGCGGGCGGCGGCGGCAAGCGCTGCGACAATACTGACGGGGGTTGAGATCACCAGCGCACAGGGGCAGGCAATCACAAGCAGCACCAGGGCACGATAGATCCATTCATCCCATGCTCCGCCGAAGACCAGCGGCGGGATGACGGCGATGAGCAGGGCGATGACCATGACCGCCGGAGTGTAGATGGCGGCAAATTTTTCCACCCATTGTTCCGATTGCGCCCGCTTGCTGCCGGCATCACGAACCATGCGGATGATCCGCGCCAGCACGGTGTTGGAGGCCGGTTGCGTGCTGATGACCGTCAGTACGCCATTGCCGTTGATGGTGCCGGCATAGACTTCATCGCCTTCCTCCTTCTCAACGGGGACGCTCTCACCGGTGATCGGGGCCTGATCGATGGCGCTGTGGCCCTTGAGGATTTTTCCGTCCAGGGGAATGCGATCGCCGGGGCGGACGATGAAGGTCGTGCCGACGCTTGCCTCGGCGGCGGGAATTTCCCTTTCCGTGCCGTCGGGTTCGACGATACGGACGGTCTGCGGGCTCAGATCCAGCAGGCTGGCAATGGCACGTCGGTCGCGGCCGACACTCCAGGATTCAAGCAGCAATGACAATGCGAACAGAAAGGTTACGGCTGCCCCTTCGAACCATTCCCCAAGAATGATGGCGCCCGTGACGGCAACAACCATCAGCAGGTTGATGTCCGGGCGCATCCGCCGCGCCGAATACCAGGCCTTGACCGCCACGAAGCGGGCGCCAGTGAAAATGGCCAGGGCATAGGCGAGAATTTCGGCCATGGGTATGGCCGTGCCGTCATGGCCCGCGAACAATCCGGCAAGGGAGGTGATGCCGCCGGAAAGAAAGACATGCAGGCCAAGCCCCGCCAGCAGACTGACGCCGCTGATGGTGGTGAAAATCATCTGCTGTCGCTTGTGCCGGTCCGCAGCACTGTCATCGCCTTCGCCGTCCGTTTCCGGATCGATGCGCGAGGCCTCCATGCCGGTTTTACGCACGGCGCGGAGGATTTCCTCATCCCCTGTGGCGGCCGCGGCGGCTTCGCGGATGCCCATGCGGCCATGCAGAACGTCGAAATGCATATTGTCCGCTCCACCGACCAGCGGGCCGACGGCACTTTTCAGAATGGCCACTTCCTCGGCGCAATCGAGGCCGCGGACCTGATAGAACCGCGTCGACTCCGGCGGGGGCGGTGGCGCCAGTTCCATGTCGCCGCCACAACAGGCGTTTCCCTCCTGCTTATCAGGAGTGTTCTTTTGCGTGCTCGCGCAACAGCCCGTTTGCGGGAGGGGGGCGTTCTCGTTCATCCTCTGACCTCATCTTCTGCAGGTTCTGAGGGGAATATGGGGGCTATAGCTGCTATAGCTTCAAGAGGTTTTTTTGCCGTGCAGAAGGCGGTGCAGGAATTCGGCTGAAAAAATGGCGGCGTATATCGCCAGCATGGCCAGCAGCTTTTCCGGGCTTTCCTGCCACATATGCACGATCAGCAGGGTGACGGTAATGCTCATCAGAATGATGCCGAGGAGGATCAGGGAGAGCCGCGATGCCGTTTTCCGGCGCAGCCGCAGATTGGCTACGGAAACGCCGATGGATACCAGAAGAAAGGTCAGGCTGGAAAAGGCGGCGATGATTTCCAGTCCGCCGGCCATGGTGAAGCCCATGGCCAGGCCGGTCAGCATGAGATTGGCAAGCCAGGGCACATCGGCGTCGTTGCGCAGGGCCAGAGGGCGGGGCATATGCCCGCCCTCGGCCATTTCGGCCATCATGCGTGCCGCCCCGAAGGTTGTGGCATTGATGGCCGAGGAGGTCGCCAGCAGTGCCGCAATGCCGACGAGCACGGTTCCGGCATTGCCCAGCACCGGTTTTGCGGCGGCGGCCAGGGCATATTCTTCCGCCTTTATCAGATCGGGCACTGGCAGATTGCCGATGCCGACAATGGCCAGGGTGATGTAGATCAGGGATGTGATGATGATGGATCCGTAAATGCCGCGGGGGATGTTGCGGCCGGGATTGCGGGTTTCATGCACGGCATTGGTGATGAGCTGAAACCCTTCGAAAGCGACGAAAATCAATGCTCCCGCCATGAAGACGGAAGCGATGCCATGATCGAAAACCGGGGTCAGATAATCTTTCCTGATGGTGGTGAAACCGGCAAGGGCGAAAACGCCGAGCAGGATGATCTTGGCATAGACGACCAGATCTTCGGTCCGTCCGGTCGTGCGCGTGCCTGCCAGATTGACGATCAGAAAGAACAGCAGCACGGCAACTGACAGGGCCATGCGCAGCAGATTGTTGTTTGCCTGTCCCAGCAGATCGGCTCCATAGGCGCCGAAGGTGAAGGCATACAGGGCCAATGTGCCGACATAGCCGGTGATGACCGTCCATCCGGCGAGGCTGGCAATGGCGGGCTGGCGGGGAAAGGCACGGGCCAGATAGGTATAGCTGGCGCCATCGTCGCGGAAGCTCAGCGCCAGGCGGATATAGGAATAACCGGCGGCCAGGGCGATGAGGGCGCCGAGCAGGAAGGAAAATGGCGCCGCATGGCCGGTGATGCCGACAGCCAGCCCCAGAACTGAGAAAATGCCGCCGCCGATCATACCGCCGACGCCCATGGCGATCAGCTCGATCAGGCCGAGCTTTCTGCGGTCTCTTCCACCGGATTGTTCCTGGGTTTCGCTCATGTGCGGAAGGCCCTGCGATATGTGCCCGGCGTCATGCCGGTAATGGCGCGAAAGGTTCTGGTCATATGTGCCTGATCGTGAAAGCCGCAGTCAGCCGCAGCCTCGCTCAGGCGGCAGCCGGCGCGCAGCCTTTCCCTGACGCGGGCTATGCGGCGCATGGTGCGGTAGGCCTGAAGGGTCAGCCCGGTTTCACGGCGGAAGCTGCGCAGCAGGCGGTAACGGCTCATCCCCGCTTCCCGGGCCAGTTCGTCAAGGCCGGGATTTTCCTCCAGCGTATCGTTCAGCCGCTCGCGGATACGGCGTATCACCGCCGTTTCCCGGCCTGCATGCCGGGTGGTGGCGGTGGTGTTGCCATAGCGGCGGATGGCCAGTGAGAAAGCCTCGGTCATGGCCGTATCGCGGGCAAGGCGGTCGGGGCTGCCGCTTTCCAGCAAGGCGTGGAAACGGGCAATCAGCGCTGTCAGCTCCGGATCGTCGATGACCGGCCGGTCGAAATTGGGGGCGGGTGTTGCCGTTTCCGCCATATCCTGCCACACAGAACGC
>CAYXDL010000312.1:0-3539 GCA_964463775.1 uncultured Hyphomicrobiales bacterium | reverse complement strand
AAGGGCCACCTCATGCCCGTCCACCTTACCCACCACCCCACGGCCAGAAAGATGCCCCAGCGGTATTCGGGCATGCGCACATAGCCGAAATTGGCCCAGCCATTGGCATCGACCGAAATGGCCGTGCGCAGATAGACTTCCTTGTCCTGCCAGGCCTGGGGGCCGGTTTCGTTCCACCAGTCGAGATAGTGAGGCTGCCAGGCTTCCAGCGCGCGTTTCAGGCGGCGGTTGTCGGCGATATCGACATTGTTGGGAATGCGTTCGAGATAATCTATGGCCATCAGACCCTCCTGCGGTCGTATTTGGGTTTTCTGCCGGTGCCGTACAGGCGCAGCGCCCCATCCTCGCCGACGGCGTTCGGCCGCTGGAACACCCAGTTCTGCCAAGCGGTCAGCCGCCCGAAAATCTTGGTTTCCATGGTTTCCGGGCCGCCGAAGCGCAGATTGGCTTCCATACCCGTCAGCGCATCGGGGGAGAAGGAGGCGCGTTCCTCAATGGTGATGCGGACCTCGTCCTCCCAGTCGATATCATCGGGGGCGGCGGTGATCAGACCTTCCTCCTCGGCCTCCCGGGCATCGAGAGGGCGGCCGACGATCTGGCGCAGGCGCGGGATAGCCCCTTCATCGCCGAGGAAGCGTTCCTCCAGCCGCGTCAGCCCGTTGCCCATGGGATAGGGGCCGAAATTCATCGGGCTCAGTGTCAGGGTGGCGGCGGGGGTGTCATCATCCTCCCACTGGCCGTCGAGCATGTAGGAACGATCGGCGGCGAAGGCCAGTTCCGCCAGAGTGCCGGCAAAGCAGGAACCCGGTTCGATCAGCGCGAACAGGGAGCGCGAGGACATGTCCAGCCGCTTCAGGGTCCGTTTCCAGTACAGGATGATTTCGCGCATCAGCCAGTGACCGGCATGGGCCTCCATCTGCTCGTCATAGGCAAGGACGGCTGCGGGATCGCCCTGGCTCTTCAGGGTCCAGACGCCGATTTCATCCTCGTTGAAACGCAGATGCAGAATCGCATCGTCAAGCGCGCGGGCCAGAGCCAGCGGCCAGTACCCGGCGCCCTGGGCGACGACGCCGGCCATATTCTCAGGCGGCGGATCGGCGGGTGCGTGCAGAATGAGTGTTGCGGTGCCCGCATCGCGGTTGAGGCTGACGGTCAGCACATCGCCATAGGCGATGCTGTCGGTGCCGATGGTTCTTTCAAGCGGCGGCAGGGCCACGGCCTCGTCATCATCCGCCGGCCGGTCGGAGCGCGCGGCAGCCTCCAGCGCCCGTTCCAGCGCCCGCTCATGCAGCTTGCTGCGGGAAACGGTTTCATCGACCAGCGACCAGTCGACGGCGCGCTTGCCGCGTATGCCTTCCTCCAGCGTGCAGAATATGTCGGCGCGGTCGCGGCGCATCTTGCGCTTGTCGGTCAGCCGGGTCAGCCCGCCGGTGCCGGGCAGGACCGCCAGCAGCGGCACTTCCGGCAGCGCCACCGAGGAGGAGCCGTCATCGGCAAGAATGATGTAATCGGCGGCAAGTGCCAGCTCATAACCGCCGCCGGCGCAGGAGCCGTCGATCACCGCGATATAGGTCTGCTGCGAATGTTCGCTGGCATCCTCCATGGACAGGCGGGTTTCATTGGTGAATTTGCAGAAATTGACCTTCAGCCCATGGCTGGACAGGCCCAGCATGCGGATATTGGCCCCGGCGCAGAAAACCCGGTCCTTGGCCGATTTCAGCATCACGGCGCGCACCGAAGGGTGTTCGAAGCGCAGCCGCTGAATGGCGTCGTAGAGTTCGATATCGACGCCGAGATCGTATGAATTCAGCTTCAGGGCGTAATCGCCGGTCAGGGGTGCGTTTTCGTCGACATCCATCCACAGGGTGGCGACGGGGCCGTCGATCTCGATCCGCCAGTGGCGGTACCGGTCGGGGCTGGTCTGAAAATCGATCATTGCTGTGTTCGCTGCCCTTATGCGGTTTTGTGAATCATGTTTTATTATGCATATTCATCCTCGCACTGAGCATTATAATTCATATTTAAAATAATTGCAAACCTTCTCGGCGGTGCCGGGCGCCGGAACGAATGACTCTGCCGTGCTCAGAAGTTGAAGCGGAAGGACAGGCGCAGGGCGAAATCGTCCTCCAGGGCGGCCCCGCCCGGATTCTGTCGCAGGGGAGGCTGAAGGATGGCTTCGGCAATCCAGCGCCGGGTGACGAATTGCAGACCGGGGGCCAGGGAAAGAGTGGTGCCGCCCGAATCCGCAACCGGAGAGCCGTTCTGCCGGTCATGTGCCTGATACAGGAAATTGCCCTCAAGCACGCCATAGAGAAATCCGGCCGGCCGGGCGCTCAGGACACGGGGCCAGAGGCGGTATTGCAGCGAGACATCGGCGCGGAATTTATCGCCGAAGGCGTAGTTGTCCGCCTCCGTATTCCATTGATAGGCAAGCTGGGCGTCGATTTCATAATCGAGGGTCTGAAACGTGATGATCAGCCCCGCGAAAGGATCCCATGATCCTGAACCCGGCTGCATGGGGCGGGGCAACAGGCCATAGCGGTCGGATTGGTCATTGCGCCCGCTTGGCAGTTCAATACCGCCGTAAGGGGCGATGCGCAGGGATTGCCCCGGCGCGTTGTCCTTGAAGACAGCAAGGCGTGCCAGCAGGCGCATGTCGCCCAGTCCCCCGGCGATACGCCTGATGCGTGTGCCATCGGTCTGTGTCAGCCACAGGCGTTTGCGCGATGCGGGCAGAATTGCGAACAGAGTCAGGTCGCTGTTGTAACCATAACCCAGAACGGCGATGGCGCCATCCACGTTCAGTTCGCGGTTCTGGCCGGCCGGGCCGCCGCCTGCGGATTTGTGAAATATCTGCTCGCGGAAAACGAACTCTCCTTTGGCCACGGGCAGGGCCGTACTGAAGGTTTGCGGTGCCGCCGTGGCGGCGGTGCTGCCTGCCAGCGGTACAAGAAGGAAAAGCAGCGGCAAAGTGAGGAAAGTGAGGATGTACTGGTTCATGCCCGTCCCGCATGCCGCTGATGTTCCGAAGAGAGTGACGGGACAATCATGCGGGCCGTACCATGGTCCGGAGTCAAGCCTGTTCCGGTGACAAGGAAAAACGGCTTCCTGTGAGGGAAGCCGTTTGACCGTTCGCCGGAATTCAGCCGCTCACGGAAAGGCTGTTCTCTCAGGCATGATTTTTTCTGCGCCGCCGCGCCGCCAGCCCGGCGGTGGCGAGCAGGCCGAAACCATAGAGCGCCATGCTGACCGGCTCCGGCACGGCAGATGGCGGGGTGATGATTTGTCCACTGCGGGCTTCGAAAATGTAACGGCCCAACACATTGCTGTTCAGGCTGTGGCTGACCAGCGCATTGGGACCGCCATCAAGGAAAGCACCATTGACGGCCGAGCCGGGCAGTTCGAAGAAGGTGCCGGGATCGCCGGTGCCGTTGGAATAGCCTGCCCTGGCCGAATCGCCGCCAAGCCCGTTGGTGCCATTGCTGGCATCGCCGGTTTCCCATTCGATTTTATCGTAGTTGAATTCGATATCGAAATCG
>CAYXDL010000311.1:0-3549 GCA_964463775.1 uncultured Hyphomicrobiales bacterium | reverse complement strand
CGGACCGATGATGCAGGCCCGCAGGCGCTGATCGGCGATCATCTCCCGCCAGGCCAAGACGGTCGGCACGGTGGACGATCATCGTATTTGCCGATGGCACATCAAGGCCGGATTCAACGATATTCGTTGAAACCAGAACATCGAATCCGCCCTCGTAAAAGGCGGTCATGATCTCATCCAGACGCTGCGCCGGCATCTGCCCGTGGGCGATGGCATAGCGGATCTCGGGCACATGGTTTTTGAGAAAATCCTCAATCTCGCCCAGGTCGCGAATACGCGGACAGACATAGAAGCTCTGCCCGCCACGGTAATGTTCACGCAGCAGCGCCTCGCGCACCACAACGGGATCGAAGGGCAGCACGAAACTGCGCACCGCCAGCCGGTCGACCGGCGGTGTCGCGATCAGCGACAGGTCACGAATGCCGGTCAGGGCCAGTTGCAGCGTGCGCGGAATCGGCGTTGCCGACAGGGTGAGAATATGAACATCGGCTTTCAGTTCCTTCAGGCGCTCCTTATGACGCACCCCGAAATGCTGCTCCTCATCAATGATCAGCAGCCCCAGATCTTTAAAGGAAACCGATTTTGACAGCAGGGCATGGGTGCCGATAACAATATCCACCGTGCCATCGGCAAGCCCGGCGCGGGTTTCGCGCGCCTCCCTGGCGCTGGCCAGACGCGAAAGCTGGCGCACATTGACCGGCAACCCCCTGAAGCGTTCCCGGAAGGTGGCGAAGTGCTGGCGGCACAGCAGGGTGGTCGGCACCAGCACCGCCACCTGCCTGCCGCTCATCGCCATGACGAAGGCGCTGCGCAGGGCCACTTCGGTTTTACCGAAGCCGACATCGCCGCAAACCAGACGATCCATCGGCTTGCCACGGGCCAGATCGGCCAGCACATCATCGATGGCACGGGCCTGATCCTCGGTTTCCTGAAAGGGAAAACGGGCGCAGAACTCGTCATACGTCCCCTCCGGTGGCGTTGCCACGGGGGCGGGGCGCAGATTACGCGCGGCGGCAACGCGTATCAGATCATCGGCAATATCCTTCAGCCGCTCCTTGAGCCGCGCCTTGCGGTTCTGCCAGCCGGCACCGCCAAGACGATCGAGGCTCGCCGTCGCCTCGCCCGATCCGAAGCGGGAAAGCATCTCCAGATTTTCGACCGGCACATACAGCTTGTCACCGCCTTCATACATCACCAGCAGACAGTCATGAGGGGCACCACCGGCCGTCACGGTTTCCAGCCCTTCGTAACGGCCGATGCCATGGTCGATATGAACCACCAGATCGCCGGGGCTAAGCTGGGTGGCATCGGCGATGAAATTGGCCGCCTGCCTGCGCCGGCGCTGCGGACGGACCAGACGGTCGCCAAGCACATCCTGTTCGGAAATGACGCACAGATCCGCGGTCTCGAAGCCCTTTTCCAGCGGCCAGACGCCAAGTGCCACGCGGTGGGGGGGCAGACGGTCGAGATCGGCGATGCCGGCAATCTCATCGATGGCGTCATAACCGTGATCACGCAGCAGGCCGGCCAGCCGGTCGCGGGCGCCCTGGCTGTAGCTGACCACGACAACACGTTTTCCCGCCGCGATCCGTTCACGCATATGTGCTGCAAGCGCATCATAGATATTGACGTCGCGCTGATGGCGTTCGGCGGCAAAATCCCGCCCGGGCCGGGCCCCGCCATCATAATGCCCGGCCTCCTCAGCCGGGGCGAAGGGGGTGAATTCCGCGCTTGGGCGGTCCTGAAGCAGGCGTTCGGTCTCCTCCGCATCCGGATAGAGGCGTTCCGGCGGCAGGGGCTTGTAGGTTTCCCCCGCCTTCAGCGCCTCGACCCGGGCAGTGTAATAATCCTCGATAATTGCATGACGGGCCGCGAAGGCCTCATCCGCCTGATGATCGAAGCACACCCGCGCCCCGGGCAGGTAATCGAGAAGATGATCCATCCGCTCATGAAAAAGCGGCAACCAGTGTTCCATGCCCGCGAAGCGCCGCCCTTCGGAAACCGACTGATAAAGCGGATCCTCTCCCGTCACCGGGCCGAAGGCGGCTCGATAACCGCTGCGAAAACGGGTGATGTTTTCCGCCGTCAGCGCCACCTCGCCGACCGGCACCAGCAGCACGCGTTCCACCTGGCCCATGCCGCGCTGGCTGGCCGGATCGAAACGTCTGATCTGCTCGATTTCATCACCGAACAGATCCAGACGCACCGGCATCTCCGCCCCGGCGGGAAAAATATCGATCAGCCCGCCGCGATGGGCATATTCCCCCTGTTCATAAACGGTACTCACGCGGCTGTAGCCATTGGCATTCAGAAACGCCGCCAATGCCTTCTCATCCAGCCGGCCGCCGCTCTGCAGTACAAAGCCCGCCTCCCTCACCGCCGCGCGCGGCGGCACGCGCTGCATGAAGGCGCTGACCGTCGTCAGCACCAGCGGCGGCGGATCCTCCGCATCCCGGTGCAGCAGCGCATAAAGGGTCTGCATACGCCGGGCCGTGACGGAAACTTCAGGCGATACGCGGTCATAGGGCAGGCAGTCCCAGCCGGGGAAGACCTCTGCCCGTCGCCCCGGCGCCATGAAGGACAGGGCCTGAAGCGCCGCCATCATGCGCGGTTCATCCCGGCAGACGAAAACCACCGGCGCCGTGGCCGCAATATCCGCCAGCAGCGCGGCATTCCATCCTTCCGGCGCCCCGGCGATGATACTGTGGCCGGGTCCTTGAAAACAGGATTGGGAAAGCGTCAACGTATAACCTTGAAACGGTATGCCTGAAGCGCCTTCATGACGCTGTTGTCATATTCCGGGGGCGGGGCCTCCCGGCCGATCGCCCAGCCATAAAGAGTCTGATCATCGGCTGTCAGCAGATGTTCGAATTCATCGAGCGCCTTTTCATCGCAGGAGGGCAGAAACTCACGGGCGAAACCGCCGAACAGCAGATCGGTTTCCTTCATGCCCGTGTAAATCGCCCGGTACAACAGGCGTTTGCGGCGGGTTTCGATATCTTCCTCGGGCATATCGCTCATGATCCTTCTCCTTGTTCCGCTGGATATAGACCATATCCGGTGAATTTGGAATCGATTCCGCGCGCGCGGATACGATTGCCCTGCGGCGGTGGCGCCCCTACTCTGTGCCCATGCGACCCGAGATTCTCTATCCGCTGTTCAGCCCCGTCACCAGCCTGCCCGGCATCGGGCCGCGCATGGCCAGGTCTGTTGCCCGGCTTGCGGGGGAAAAGGTGGTCGATCTTCTCTGGCATCTGCCATCGGGGCTGACCGACCGCCGCCCCGGCCCCGACATCGCCACGGCCACGGCTGATGGCCGGAGGGAGGGCCATCACGTCACGCTGCTGCTCGACATTCTCAGCCATCAGCCGGGTGGCAGCAGACGCAGCCCTTACCGCATCCGCACCGCGGATGCCAGGGGAGAGTCCGTGACCCTCGTATTCTTTCACGCCCGCCCGGCCTATCTGCAAAAACGATTTCCCGAAGGGGCGCATCTGGCCGTCAGCGGCAGGCTGGAACGTTTTGGCGAGGAATGGCAGATCACCCATC
>CAYXDL010000310.1:0-3582 GCA_964463775.1 uncultured Hyphomicrobiales bacterium | reverse complement strand
CATTGGCTCAGGCCTTCTCCTGTTTATCGAAAGGGGCAATTTCCTGCTGTTCCACACTCTGGCGGAATTGTTCTCGATTATCGTATCCGTACTGATGTTCGCCGTCGCATGGGAAACTCATGACTTCGCGCCGAACCGTTTCCTCACCTATATCGCCACCGGCTATTTATGGGTGGGGATTCTGGATCTTCTTCACACCCTCTCCTTTGAAGGACTGGCGCTGCTGCCCGGCGGGGGCGCCAACATGTCCACCCAATGGTGGATATCGGCCCGTTTTCTGGAAGCCGTTGTTCTGCTGACCGCGCCCTTATGCGCCAGATACCGCCTGCCGCGCATGGCGATGATGGGTGGGTTCGCCCTTTATTCCACGATCATCGCGGCGCTGATCTTCAGCGGCTCCTTCCCTGTAACCTACATACCCGGCCAAGGGCTGACACGGCTGAAGATCTACAGCGAATACGCGATCATCGCCATTCTGCTGGCGGCAAGCTTCTCTCTGCATGCGAACAGGCAGCGCCTGAAGGTGGAAGAGCCGGTCCTGATCTATATCTCCATCATCCTGACCATTATCGCCGAACTGTCCTTCACCTTCTATGTCAGCGTGTTCGATATCTCACTGATTGTCGGGCATCTGTTCAAGTTCTTCTCGTTTTGGCTGATCTTTGTCGCCATCATCGAATGCAATCTGCACCGCCCCTATATCGAGCTGAACCGCAACCGCCGCATCGCCATGGATGCCAGCCAGACCAAATCGGATTTTCTGGCACATATGAGCCACGAACTGCGCACGCCGCTGAATTCGATCATCGGCTTTTCCGACATTCTGCGCGGCAGTTCGGCCGGCAGTCTCGAAGCCCCGCAGCGTCAGGAATATCTGAATATCATTCATGAAAGCGGTCAGGAACTGCTGCGGCTCATCGACGGTATCCTCGATCTTTCAGAGGTTGAATCGGGGCATTATCTGCTCAATGAGCAGGAGGTCGACCTGCCAGCCATCACCCAATCCTGTACCGACAGCTTCTTCCCCCAAATCTACGACAGGCATCTGAAGCTGGAAACGAGCTTCCCCAACCCGTGCCCCACTCTGCACGCGGATCCGCAGGCACTTTCCCAAATGATGAAGGCCCTGCTTTCCAATGCGATCAAGTTCTCGCCGGAAGGCGGGCTGATCAACCTGACATGGACAGAAGGCAGGGACGGCACGTTGATTTTTTCCGTAACCGACCGCGGCCCCGGCATGGATCCGCCTGCTGCCACCCGTTTCCCTGAACCCTTCAGCAACAGGGATCCGCACCTGTCCTCGCCCTCGCAGGGGCTGGGGCTGGGGCTGTATATCTGCCAGCGGCTGGCATCGATGCATGGTGCCTCCCTTATCCTGCGGCGCAACCCTCAGGGGGGAACCATTGCCTCGATCCGTTTCCCTGCATCGCGCACCCGCCAGCCCGCCCAGGAGGCCCCTTCCCGTGCCCAGCGTATGGAAGGCAACTGAGAAAGTCCCCCCTGCCCGGACTGTCCCCGGCTACAGACTGGCAGCACGAAAGAAAGCCAGCATGGCAGCAAGTGTTTCATCAGGTGCCTCCTCGGGCACGAAATGCCCGCAAGCAAGCGCCTGACCCGATACATCGCCGGCCCAGCGCCGCCAGATATCCAGAGGGGTGACAGACTGAGCGATGCCCGTTTTCCCCCACAGAACCAGCATGGGGCAAGCGATGAGACGGCCGTTGTTGCGGTCCTCCTCATCATGCAGGCTATCCGCCCCGGCACCGGCGCGGTAATCCTCGCACATGGCATGAATATTGGCCGGGCGCCCGTTCAGGGCCACATATTCGGCCAGCGCATGAGGATCGAACACGGAGGATGGCGCCGCCCAGCTGTCGATCGTCCAGCGGATATAGAAATCGGGATCGGCACCGATCAGCCGTTCCGGAAGATCAGCCGGCTGGGCGAGGAAGAACCAATGATACAGCCTGAGGCCGAGATCCTTGTTCACGGCATCGAAATATTCAATCGTCGGTGCGATATCGATGACCGCAATGCGGCTGACCAGGGCCGGATAATCCAGTGCCAGCCGATAGGCGGCCCGGCCACCACGGTCATGCCCGGCAACAGCAAAACGTTCAAAGCCCAGCGCCTGCATCAGGGCCACCTGATCCTTGGCCATCAGTCGCTTGGTATAGGCGGAGCCCTGCTCGCTGTCAGGGACGGAACTGCGGCCGTAACCGCGCAGATCGGGGCAGATGACCGTGAATTCCGCCGCCAGATCGCAGGCCACGGCATGCCACATCAGATGGGTTTGGGGAAAGCCGTGCAGCAACAGCAGCGGCGGCCCTTCCCCGGCGATGGCGAAATGGATATCGAGGTTCCGCCCATCCGTTTCGATCCGCTGCCAGCCGGTGCGGAACATCTCCAAAAACCGGCGCATGGCAGGGCCGGCACTCATGACCCGCCACCCTCTGCCTGCTTCTCCCGCCCCAGGACGATCGGTTCACCATGCGGGGTGGCACGGGCGGCAAGGTCCCAGGCCTGTTTGCGCCTGTGCAGCTCCTCCCTGTCCAGCAGGCGCTTTGCGGCCACAATTTCCTCCAGCGCCGACAGCCAGCAAAGATAATATTCCTTGCCGGTGTCGCGGCCCTCATCCTCCGCCCTCTGCAGATGGCGGGAAAAGACCCCGACCCATTCTGCCCAGGTGAACAGGCCCGCCTCATTCAGGCTGACGGCCATGGCAAAGGCCTGTGCCTGCCATGGCTCGGCAAAGACGGGGCCTTCATCGTCACGCGGCAGGGACGGCAGAGCTGCGAGCCGGCGTTCCTGCCCGGCCTCTGGGGGTGTCATTCCTCCGCCTCCTCAAGATAGCTTTCCCACAGGTCCAGACTGACGCCATCGCGCGGATCGGCATCCGCTCCCCACAGATCGGCAGCCGTAAAAAAGACGCTGTAACAATATTGCGGCTGTTCGCCGCCGCCATGGGCGTTGCTGTCGGGAAAAACGAAAGCACCATGCACCCGCTCCACCCGTCCGGTACGACCACGGGCATAGCGGGGCAGGCGGGTATGGCCGGAAGGGTGCATGATCCGTGTCCGCACCTTGCATCCGGCGGCAAAACGTGCGGGAGCATCCACCTTACGGTCGCAGGGGCCGCCCTTGCTCAGCGCATCCGCAACCTCGCCGCCGGCCAGCACCCGCGCCACTTTTTTCGGCGGCAGGCGCAGAATACCGTCGCGCATTTCCTCATCCGTCGCCAGGCCCTGCTCACGCAGCAGGGTTGTCAGGCCATGCAGCCAAATCTCGTAATAGGAACGTTGCAGGTAATCGGCCGGATGCATGCGCTCGCGCGCATGGCGGGACATGTCGATATTCCACGATCCCGTAAACCCCATGGCCAGGGTCAGGGCAAAGCAGCGCCTTTCCCATTCCGCATGAAAAACCGGTTCGTTCCTCTCCTCGGCGACGGGGCCAAGGCCATGCATGCCCCCCAGATCGTGTCCGCCATCCATCAGCGCCCCTCCTGTTCCATGGCCGACAGATCGGCAGGGTTCAGCGCCAGCCCCGTGCCGATCATGGCATTGCGGGTCACCAGGCGGG
>CAYXDL010000309.1:0-3585 GCA_964463775.1 uncultured Hyphomicrobiales bacterium | reverse complement strand
GGGAATATGCTAACCGGTCCATCATGGACCAAAACCTGAACAGAGCTAACCTATAAGCGCGGACTCTTTGGGGAGCAGGTCACCGCAGCGCAGGGACTGCGCCCACGAAATGGTGGCGCAATGGTTTAAGCGGGCCGGAACCGGCATAACCGGCACGATACCCCGCTTTCCCTAATACAGACTGTCGGGGATGAGCGGTGCCGTTTCAGCGAAGCGTTCCGGTTCGGCGAACAGTTCGCGGAAGGATTTCGGCCCGTCATAACCGGGGAAGAACCGTTCGAAGCTGGCGCGCGAATGGGTGCGCATGTGATCCAGCTCGGCCTCGCTGACCCCGACCATGCGTGCATAGCGCCGCCGGCGCGCCGGATCGGTGAAATTGATCCGGTCCCAGTCGAAGCAGCGGATCACGCCCAGCTCCACCTCGGTAAAATGCTCTGTCCGGTACAGGGCGACGGTGCGTTTGATCACCTTGTCCAGCACCTCCTTGTCGGTAAAGCGGCCGCTGTGGCGCAGCTTGCTCATCATCCGGGTGCCCTCCATCGGGGTGGCGATGGAAAAGACGTTGTAATCGATTTCGGGATGATCCTCGGCAAAGGTAATCGTATCCAGTATTTCCCCGCGGGTTTCCCCCGGCATGCCGACAACGAACATGCCGATCACCTCCAGCCCCGCCTCGCGGGCCCAGCGGGCGACATCGCTGTGATGGGCCACGCTCGAATGTATTTTCCCCGCCACCTCGCGCAGGACACGGTCATTGCCCGATTCGAACGGACAGATGATGCGGTACATGCCCGTTTCCGCCATGGCGGCCAGGGCATCGCGGCTCAGCGGCCATAGGGGCATGCCCTGGGCAACGAACCAGGGAAAGCGCAGGTTGCGCCGGGTGATCGCCTCGGCAAAGGCGAAAATCTGCCGCTCCTCGCTGGCGAAGAGATCATCGAAGAAATGAATTTCCTCTATTCCCTGATCCAGGGCCTGCTCCACCTCGTCAAGGATGCGCTCCATGCTCTTGCGGCGGTATTTCTGGCGCGGGCCGCGCAAATGCGCCACCGAACAATAGGAACAGCGCAGCACGCAGCTTCGCGATGTCATGATATCGCGATAACGCGGCGATTTTTCCGGATAGCGGATCTTGCCCCGCTCCAGCACCCG
The DNA here is from genome assembly GCA_964463775.1 of uncultured Hyphomicrobiales bacterium. GTDB lineage: Bacteria > Pseudomonadota > Alphaproteobacteria > Minwuiales > Minwuiaceae > JALXAG01. The sequence goes on along the minus strand of CAYXDL010000309.1, from coordinate 2,433 downwards.
CGCATAGGCCCTGATATGATCCTCATCCAGCAGGTCATATGCCGGCATCGGCAGATCGGCCAGATCGACGGCAGGATAACCCGGCGCGCTTTTAAGCTTGCCGTCTTCGCGCCAGCTTGCCCCCGGCACATCAGCGGGTGCTTGGCCCTGGCCGACGGCCTCCAGCAATTGCGAAAGGGCCAGATCCACTTCGCCGCGGATGGAATAATCGCAGATCCCGGCGGCCACGGCACGCCCGGGCTTATTGGTCGGCTCCGCCCCCGTAAGAATGCGCAGCACGGACGGATTCAGGGCGCGCACCAGCGCGAACAATTCCGCCCCGTCCCAGTCCTGAGCGGTGGCGAAGGTGAGGATGGACTGCACCGCCACCACCACATCGGGCGGATCGTCCTGCAGGCGGGTCTGCAGGGCCTCTTTCCAGCCCGGGCCGAAAACGCCGATGTCGAACAGCCGCACCCGGTGGCCATGGCGGCGAAGATCGGCGGCAACGGTCACCGGCTCTGCCGGCGAAACCAGGCGGCGGCGCTCGAAATCGGGGCTGCCGTCATCTCCGGCCCCATCCTGCGGCACCAATGGCGGAACGGCGATCAGTACATCCATGCTGCGGCCCTGACTTTCATGAATTTCGCAAGCACTATAGCCTCTCGCCGTCATTTTCACATCCACCACTTCACAAATCATGAACCATCGCCGATTATCGCTGTGAAGATGAAACGGATGACCCGATGGCCGAAGAGAACAACAGCGACAGCGACCACGACACCGCCAACGGCAATGACGACGAGTCGTCGATTGCCTTTCACAGTATCGATGGCTTCACCGGCAATTTTCAGGACGCGGCCGCGCTGGCCCGGCGCCCCTGCCCCGTATGCCGCGGCGACTGGAGCCTCGCCGTCACCGGTTTCAAGGATTTCCAGTTTTTCAGCGACGATGCCCATGCCGCCAAACGGGCCGATATCCGCACCGTGCGCTGCGCCGGCTGTCATGCCCTGTACATGAACCCCTGCTACACGCCGCAGGGCTTCGCCACCCTGTTCAGGGAGGCGGGCATGTCCTATGGCGCCTCCGGCATGCGATACGACGAGCAGACCGGATGGCTTTCCGCCCGCAACCTGCTGCAGCCAGGCCGGCGGCTGATGGATATCGGCTGTTATGAGGGGGCCTTCATCCGCACCCTGCCCGATGAGGTCGCCGCCACCGGCGTCGATATCGATGCCGGCGCCATCGAACGGGCGCGGAAAGCCTTCTCCGCCCCCGGGCGGGAATTCATCTGCGGTGACTTCACCGATTTCGACTTCGAGGGCACCGCCGACATCATCACCATGTTCCATGTGCTGGAACATCTGCCCGATCCGCGCCGCGTTCTCGCCAAACTGCGCCGCCATGCCCATGAAAACACCCGCTTGGTGGTTGAGGTTCCGGTTCTTGAACATGGCATAACCAATGATATCAACGGATTTTTTTCCGTTCAGCATCTGACACATTTCAGCAAGGCCACCCTGGCCCACATACTGGCGGCTGAGGGGTGGGAAATCACCGAGGCAGGGATGCAGGAAGGCTATAACGGCTATCGCATTCTGGCGCTCCCGGCAGAGAATCCCGACATTCCCGCCCCCGATGCAGGCGATATTGCCCGATTGCAGAACTATCTTGCAGGCTGGTACAAAACCGTGGCCAGCATCTGCAGACGACTGGACGATGCCGCCATCGACCGGCATTGCATCATCTGGGGCGGCGGGCTGCATACGGAATTCCTCTATCAGCTCACACCGCTGTTCTTCGGGGTGCGCGAACGGCGTTTTCTGATTGTGGACAGCGATCCGCTGAAACAGGGCGGCAGCTGGCGCGGTATTTCCATTGCCGCGCCCGACGACATCCTACACCGCGCCGACTGGGAGGAAACCAGCCTCATCATCAGTTCCTACGGCAACCAGCAGGCCATTTTCGAGGCAGCGTTAAAGCTTGGTGTTAAGAAAGAAAAAATCATTTTATTATATGATCATATAGACAGATATTAATCTTGTGTCTTTTCCAGAAACCACCTGCAGGGGGGACGGAATGAGCATCAGAGCGGCAGTTGAGGGCGAGGCCGGCTATTACGATCGCCTGCGCCTTGAGGAGGATGAACTCGCCACCTTCCGCCATTTCATCCGCCAGCAATATCTGAAGGGTCTTTCCGGTGCGGCCCCCGATGCGCTGAAGCATTTTGCCGATGCGCCGATGCGTGATTACCACCTTCACGCCCATCATATCGACCACGCCGCGGTCTGGAGCATGGAAGCACGCATGCTGCCGCCGGAAAATGTGCGCGTGATCCGCGAGATGGCGTTTTTCAGGGCGCTGGAGGCCGAATACGGCCCGCTGGGCATGACCGATCTGGACATGCCGGGGCGCGGCGTCTATTGGCGCATCGTCCGCCCCGGAAGCAGCGAT
>CAYXDL010000308.1:0-3588 GCA_964463775.1 uncultured Hyphomicrobiales bacterium | reverse complement strand
TTCATCCAGTTCGATCACGTCGACATCGCCGATTGACAGGCCAAGCCGCCCCAAAAGCTTCTGCGTGGCCGGGGCCGGACCGATGCCCATGATACGGGGGGCAACGCCTGCGGTGGCCATGCCGGTGATGCGTGCCAGCGGCTGCAGCCCATGGCGTTCGATGGCCTTTTCCGATGCGACCAGCAAGGCCGCCGCGCCGTCATTGACGCCGGAGGCATTACCGGCGGTGATGGAGCCGCCCTTACGGAAGGGGGTCGGCAGCTTGGCCAGTTTTTCAGGCGAGGTCAGGCGCGGATGCTCATCACGCTCGACGATGACGGGATCACCCTTGCGCTGGGGAATTTCCACCGGGCAGATTTCTTTGGCCAGGCGTCCGTTTGCCTGTGCGGCGGCGGCCCGTTCCTGCGAGCGCATGGCGAAGGCATCCTGATCGGTGCGGGAAATACCGAATTCCTCGGCAACGTTTTCGGCCGTCTCGGGCATGCTGTCGATGCCGTATTGTTCCTTGATCAGCTTGTTGACGAAACGCCAGCCGATGGTGGTGTCGAAGATTTCGGCCTTGCGCGAGAAGGCGGTTTCGGCCTTGCCCATGACAAAGGGTGCCCGGCTCATGCTTTCCACACCGCCGGCGACCATCATCTCCGCCTCGCCCGCGCGGATGCTGCGCGCCGCCAGACCGACGGCATCCAGCCCTGAACCGCACAGGCGGTTGATCGTCGCCGCAGGCACGCTCTCCGGCAGTCCGGCAAGAAGAACCGCCATGCGGGCGACATTGCGGTTGTCCTCGCCCGCCTGATTGGCACAGCCCATCAGCACATCATCGATGGCGGTGGGATCCAGCCCCGCATTGCGCGCCAGCAATGTGCGGATAGTCAGGGCCGCCATGTCATCGGGGCGCACCGGGGCCAGCGCGCCGCCATAGCGGCCGATCGGGGTACGGATGCCGTCGCAGATATAGGCTTCGCTCATGATGGCGTTTCTCCTTCGTTTCCGGCGATGACCGCGCCCTTTATCTGGCGCGATGCGCCGCGGAATTCCGCGATATGCTCGCCGTTCTGATTGGTCACGCGGATGTCATACAGCCCGTTGCGCCCGCTTTTGTGGATTTCGGTCGCCACCGCCGTCAGCCGGTCTCCGAGGCGGGCGGGGGCAAGAAAGCTGATCTGACAATGCTGGGCAACGGTATTGACATTGTAGGAGTTGCAGGCAAAGGCGAAGGCGGTATCGGCCAGGGTGAAGATCAGGCCGCCATGGCAGATGCCGTGGCCGTTAAGCTTGCGCTCGTTGACCACCATGCTCAGCGTTGCGGTGCCGGGGCCGACGCTGTCGACGGTAATGCCCAGCTCCTGCGATGCCGTATCGCGTGCATACATGGATTCGGCACAGGCGCGCGCCAGGGCAACGGGGTTGGATTCGCTCATGTCAGTTTCCCGTAAAGGAGGGTTTGCGTTTCTCCATGAAGGCGCGGACGCCTTCGCGGTAATCGTCGCTGCGTCCGAGGCGGCGCTGAATGTCGCGCTCCAGATCGAGCTGGGTTTTCAGATCGTTGCCGGGGCTGTCCTGGATCGCTTGCTTGATCGCGGCCAGCGCCATGGTCGGCTGGGTTGCCAGATGTTCGGCCAGGGCGATGGCCTCTTCCTGCAGGGCCTCGTCATCGTGAACGGCCCAGATCATGCCCCAGGCCAGGGCGGTTTCGGCATCGACCGGCTGGCCGGTCATCGCCAGGCCCTTGGCGCGGGCCTCGCCGATCAGGCGCGGCAGGATGTAGGTGCCGCCGCTGTCGGGGCAAAGGCCGATCCTGCAGAAAGCCTGAATGAAACGGGCGGAGCGGGCGGCAAGAACGAAATCGCAGGCCAGGGCGATATTGGCCCCGGCTCCGGCGGCAACGCCGTTGACGGCGGCAATCACCGGCATTGGCAGGCTGCGCAGTTTCAGGACCAGCGGGTTGTAGAAGGCTTCGATTGTCTGGCCGAGATCGGGGCGCTCGCCGCTGTCGAAATTGCGGTCCCCCAGATCCTGCCCGGCACAGAAGCCGCGTCCGGCACCGGTCAGCATCAGGGCGCGGACAGCATCGCTTTTCTCGGCCCGTTCAATGGCATCGCGCAATTCGCGGTGCATCTGTTCGTTGAATGAGTTCAGCTTGTCAGGGCGGTTGAGGGTGATGATTGCCGCCGCTTCGCGTTCTTCATACAGGATGGTTTCGAATTCGCTCATGATTGGCTGCCTCCCCATCATTCATTAACCGACCGGTCGGATGGATAATAGATAAAGTGAAATATCTGTCAATTATCGATCGGAAAATTGCAAGATTCGAAATGTCGCAGGGGCATAGGCGCGAAGGGACCGCGTCCCGGGGGGGTGACTGCTTATGCCTTCCTTTTCCGGCGGCGTGTCAGCGGCCCTCAGGGCAGGGGCAGAGCCGCCTGGCGGTACCGGGACAGGGCGAAGCTGTCGGTCATGCCGGAAACATAATCGGTTACGGCCAGCAGCCATTCATAGCGGTTGGTGAAATCGATCCTGCGTCCGTCGACCTGTTCCAGCAGGCGCCGGGCATGGCGGCTTGGCGGCTTGCCGTCTGTTGCGGCCTGTTCATGTTCCAGAAAGGCCTCGCAGTAACGCCCGAGCAGCCGGGAAATGGCGCGCGATGCCTCATGTTTCTGTTCCAGCCAGTCATGGGTCTGGAAAATGCGTTCCGCCGTCAGTTCGGCGATGCGCCGCAGGCCGGGCCACTGATCGATCAGTTCCAGCAGGGGCTTGTGGGGCTTGCCGGCCAGCAGGTCGGATTCGCAGGCGATGAAGCAATCCGTGCTCTGTTCCACCAGATGGCCGATGGCCTTGGCGCGCAGATAGGCGATCTTCTGGGCGGGATCGTCGATGCCGGCATAACGGTTCAGATGTCCGCCGGTCAGATCGTGCAGAAGCTCTTCCGCTTCTTTGAAGGCGATCCGACCCAGCTTGAAACCGTCTTCCAGATCGACGATGTGATAGCAGATGTCATCGGCGGCCTCGACCAGAAAGGTCAGCGGATGACGGCACCAGTAATCCGCATCGGCGGCGCGGCGAATCAATCCCACCTCGGCGGCGATGGCGGCAAACAGATCGCGTTCAGCCTGAAAGAAGCCGAATTTGCGTCCGCCCGCATCCTCCGGTACCGCTTTGTGCGGGCCGATGAAGGCGGCGCGCGGATATTTGGAGAAGGTGGCCATGGTTGCCGCCGTCAGCCTGAGTCCGCCCTCGTTCTGCCAGTTCTGCAGCCGGGTCAGAATGCGGAACCCCTGGGCATTGCCCTCGAAGCGCAGGAAATCCTGACGGCAGGGCTCGCTTAACGGTGCGATCATCTCACGGCCGAGATCATCCTCGGCAAAAAACCGGCGGATATAGGTTTCGCCAAAATGACCGAAGGGCGGATTGCCGATATCGTGCGCCAGACAGGCGGCGGCAACGATATGGCCGAATTCGGCAGCGCTGAAGGCCGCCCCCGGTGCGTATTTCTGCACCACATGCTGCCCTGCCGCCGCGCCGAGGGAGCGGCCGTCGGAGGCGACCTCCATCGAATGGGTCAGGCGGGTGCGCACGAAATCGGACTGG
>CAYXDL010000307.1:0-3590 GCA_964463775.1 uncultured Hyphomicrobiales bacterium | reverse complement strand
AAAGCTGCACGGGCTGGCCAGGCAGAAACATGCCGCCGATCCGTCTCATTCCGCCTGGGTCGGGGCCAATGCCGGTTCGGGCAAGACCCGGGTTCTGACCGATCGGGTGATGCGTCTGATGCTGGAGGGAACACCGCCGGAACGGATTCTGTGTCTGACATTCACCAACGCCGCCGCATCGGAAATGGCGACCCGGCTGCACCAGCGCCTCGGCGCCTGGGTGGCGATGGCCGATGATTGCCTGAAGGCGGAACTGGCAGAGCTGACCGGCAAGGAGGTGCGCCCGTCGGATCCGGATCTGGCACGCCAGCTTTTCGCCCGGGCGCTGGAAACCCCGGGCGGGCTGAAGATTCAGACTTTGCACGGTTTTTGTCAGGGATTGCTGGCCCGCTTTCCGCTGGAGGCGCGCATCGGCCCGCATTTCCAGCTGCTGGATGAAAACGATGCCGCCGCCCTGTTGCTGGAGGCCCGCCGAAGCGTATTGCGCCGTCATTCTGCGCTGGGGCTGGAGGCGGATGTGGCCCTGCTGGCGGAGGAGCTGTCGGATCAGAGGATTGAAAGACTGCTCGGGGATCTGATCACAAGGCGGGCGGCGATTGCGGCGGTCATTCGCGAATATGGCGATATCGGCGGTGTCATTGCGGCTGTTTATCAGCGTCTGGGCGTGACGGCGGATGAGGTGGAGAACGTCCGGGAAGCGGAATATGAGCCGGGAGAGCGGGAAGCCCTTCGCCGTGCTGCGGAGGTAATGATCAGCCGGGGCGGTAAGAGCGATGTTTCGAACGGGGAACGGATTGCGGCTTTTCTGGCGGGTGAGAGCGGTTTCGATACATATGCCGGTGCTTTCATCACCGGCAACGGGACGATCCGCCAGAAACTGGCAACAGTCAATGTCGTCAAGGCCGTGCCGGAGATTTTACCGGTTCTGGAGGCGGAGGCGGACCGGATTCTGAGCTGGCGGGCCCATCAGCAGGCCTGCATGAATGCGCGGCTGACCGCGGCGGCCCTGCGGCTGGGCGCGGCAATTCTGGCAGAATATGCCATGCTGAAGGAGCGGCGGGGGCGCCTCGATTACGAGGATCTGGTGTTGCGCAGCCGCGACCTTCTGCGCATGAGCGATATCGCGCCATGGATTCTGTTCAAGCTTGATGGCGGTATCGATCACATCCTGCTGGATGAGGCCCAGGACACCAGCCCCGCCCAGTGGGAGGTGGTCGCCGCCCTGGCGGAGGAATTTTTCAGCGGTGAGGGGGACGAACGCAGGCGTACCATTTTCGCCGTTGGTGATGAGAAGCAGTCCATCTACAGCTTTCAGGGGGCGGAGCCGGAACGATTCAGCACCATGCGCCGGCACTTCCAGGAACGCGCCCGGGCCGCCCGGCGGCCCTTCGAACCCGTGGAACTGCATTTATCCTTCCGCTCGTCGCCCGAGGTGCTGCAGGTCGTGGACATGGTATTCGCGGATGAGGCCATGCGCCGCGACGTCACCATGGGTGGTGAGGATATCCGCCATGATGCCTTCCGCGACGATCTTCCCGGGCTGGTGGAACTGCATCCGCTGATCCTGCCGCCGAAACAGGAAGAGACCAATCCGTGGGATGCCCCCCTCGACACACCGGCACCCGGCGATCCGCCGGTGCTGCTGGCCAGAAAGGTTGCCGATGATATTGCCGCCCGCCTCAAAGCCGGGGAGGGGGTGGCCGTCCCGGGCAGTGACGGGTGTCCGGCATGGCGCCCCCTTCGCCCCGGTGACATCATGGTGCTGGTGCGCCGGCGCAGCAGCTTCTATCGCGAACTGATTCTGGCGCTGAAGGACAAGGGGCTGCCGGTGGCGGGGACCGACCGGTTGCGGCTGGTCGATGAAATCGCGGTCATGGACCTGATGTCTCTTGCCCGTTTCGTGCTGATCCCCGATGACGACCTGTCCCTGGCCGAGGCCCTGAAATCCCCCCTGATCGGCATGAGTGAGGAGGAGTTGTTCACCATCGCCCATGGGCGCAGGGGCAGCCTTTATGAAGCCCTCGGTGCCGCGGCTCTTCGCCATGGTGGGCGCATGGGTGAGATCCACGCCTATCTGGAAGAACTGCTCGCCCGGGCCGATTATCAGCCGCCCTTCGAGTTTTTCGCTCAGATTCTCGGTGCCGATGGCGGGCGGCGCCGGGCCCTGTCCCGCCTTGGCGGGGAGGCGGCCGATGCGATGGATGAATTCCTCTCCCTTTGTCTGGCTTATGAGCGGGATCATGTCCCCTCCCTGCAGGGTCTCGTTGAATGGATGGCATCGAGCGATCATGTCATCAAGCGCGATATGGAGCAGGGGCGTGATGAAATCCGTATCCTGACCGTACACGGTGCCAAGGGGCTGGAGGCGCCGGTTGTTTACCTGCCCGATACCTGCTCCCTGCCGACGGTGCAGAACGATCCGGTGATCTATTTCGATGAGCAGGGGGTTCCCTTTCTGTCGCAAGGCACGAAACGGGACTGTGAAACCGTGGCGGGGCTTCGCGCAGCTTTCAGGGATGGCATTCTGGCCGAATACCGCCGTCTTCTCTATGTCGCCATGACCCGGGCGGAGCAGCGCTTGTATGTCTTTGGCGTGCTGAACCGCAAACAGACGGAAGCGCCGGAAAACTGCTGGTATGCGGCCATTTCCGCCGGTATGAGGAAATGCGGGGCCGTGCGGACCGTTCCCGCAGAAGGCGAGGAAATCCTGCGCATGGGCGATGTGCCACCACGATTGCATGAAAGGGAGCGGGAGGACGTCCTGCCGGTGCCGGAACTGCCCGACTGGTGCACGGAGGTGACCCGGGAGGAGGTGGTGCTCCGCCCCGTCAACCCGTCCCGTCTGGGGGATGTTCCGGCCTTGCCCGGCCGGCGGGCGGATGAGGAAAACCGCAACCGTTTCCGCCGCGGCAATCTCACTCACAAGCTTTTGCAGATATTGCCGGACATGCCCTCCGGGCGGCGGGCCGCCGCCGCTGAAGACTGGCTGCGCCGTCAGGCCGCAGACCTGCCGGCGGAAACGCGCGGGGAAATCGTCCGTGAAGTGCTGGCGATCCTGAATCACGAGCAACTGGCGCCGATTTTCGGCCCGGGCAGCATGGCTGAAGTGCCGGTTTCCGGCCGGATCGGCGGACGGGTCGTCAGTGGGCAGATCGACCGGCTGCTGGTTCGTGACCGTGAGGTGCTGATTGTCGATTATAAAAGCAACCGTCCCGCGCCGCGCGATATGGCATCCGTGCCCGAAGGGTATTTGCGGCAAATGGCGCTGTACCGCCGGATACTGGGCGATATCTATCCCGATCACGAAATCCGCTGTGCCTTGTTGTGGACGGAGGATGCGCGGATCATGTTTCTTGATGACGGGGTGCTTGAACGCATTCTCGCCTCTCTTGCCTTGACGTAGGACGGGGGCGTTCCTAGATTCAGAGTGCAACGGAAAAGGCCAGCGCCCTGCTGCGCCGACCGCTTCCTGCCCGATGTGTCTCCGCCCGGAAACGGGCCAGCCTAGATGAGGAAAAAACGGCTATCAAAAACGTCTCCAACGCCAATTTCGACAAGGAAGTGCTTCAGGACCCGGGCCAGGTTCTGGT
>CAYXDL010000306.1:0-3608 GCA_964463775.1 uncultured Hyphomicrobiales bacterium | reverse complement strand
TGAAGTAGGGCGCGATGAGCGGACACCATAGTCCCGGCGGTGTTCCCGCCGGGGAAGTCCCCTGCGCGGCGCGGTCCGCGCAGGGGCATGATATCGCCATAGAGCTTCGCAACATCAACAAGCATTTCGGGCCGGTTCACGCCAACAGGGATGTGTGCCTTAGCGTACGCAAAGGCAGCGTGCATGGCATCATCGGAGAGAACGGTGCCGGCAAATCAACGCTGATGAGCATCCTCTATGGTTATTATCAGGCCAGCTCCGGTACCATCCTCATCAACGGAAAAGAGATGCGGATCCGCGATCCGCAAGCCGCGATCGCGGCCGGAATCGGCATGGTTTTCCAGCATTTCAAGCTGGTCGATACTTTCACGGTGCTGGAAAACATCATTCTCGGTGCCGAAGGCGGCATGCTGCTGGCCGAGGGGATGAACGCCGCCCGTGCCGCCCTGCGGCGGCTGGAGCAGGAATACGAGCTGCAGGTCGATATCGATGCCGTGGTCGGCGATCTGTCGGTGGGGTTGCTGCAGCGGGTCGAGATTCTGAAAGCGTTGTACCGGGGCGCCGATATTCTGGTTCTTGACGAGCCGACCGGGGTTCTGACCCCGCAGGAGGCGGATCATCTCTTCCGCATTCTGGCGGCGCTGAAGGCCCAGGGAAAAACCATCATCCTGATTACCCACAAGCTGCGCGAGATCATGGCGATTACCGATTATGTTTCGGTCATGCGCCATGGCGAGATGGTCGCTCACAGAAAGACGTCGGAAACCTCGCCCGAGGAGCTGGCGGAACTGATGGTCGGGCGCAAGGTGCTGCTCAGGGTGGAGAAGAAGCCGCCGCGTCCGGACGGAACGGTGCTGGAAACCGCGGATCTGTCCATGACCGATGCCAGCGGCGTCCGGCGCCTGAAAGGGGTCAGCTTTTCCGTCCGCGCCGGGGAAATCGTCGGTATTGCCGGTGTTGCCGGCAACGGCCAGAGCGAGTTGCTGGAGGTGCTCGCCGGCATGCAGCCCCCCTCCGGCGGGCGTTTTGTCTTTAACGGCCATGTCTATGATGCCGCCCATCCGGCGGATGCCCGTCTCATCCGTGCCCAGGGGATGGGCCATGTGCCGGAAGACCGGAACAGGATGGGGCTGGTCAGTACCTTTTCAGCCGCTGAAGCGGCGATTCTCGGCCGTCAGGATGATCCGCTGTTCAACGGCGCTATTCTCATGGACGGGCAACGCATCCGTGAAAACTGCCTGCACCTGATGGAAAAATACGATGTCCGCCCGGTGGATCCGGCCCTGCCGGCGGCGAATTTTTCCGGCGGCAACCAGCAGAAGATCGTGCTGGCGCGCGAGATCGAGCGCGATCCCGACATGCTGTTGGTCGGCCAGCCGACGCGTGGTGTCGATATCGGCGCCATCGAGTTCATTCACAGGCGAATCATCGATATGCGCGATGCCGGCAAGGCGGTGCTGCTGGTCTCGGTGGAACTGGATGAAATCATGTCATTGTCCGACCGCATTCTGGTGATGTTCGACGGCTTCATCGTCGGCGAGGTCGACCCGGCCGAGGCGGATGAAAAGCTGCTGGGGCTGATGATGGCCGGGGTCGATCCGCGCCGGGAGGGCGGGCAGGTAAGGGAAGGGGCGCAAGGGTGAGTGCCGTATCGAGTGTTCTGAAGGAAGGGCGCCTGCCGCGCTGGGCCGAGATCGGCCTGCTGCCCGCGATTAATGTCATCGTGGCCTTGCTGGTCGGTGCTCTGGTGGTGGTGCTGATCGGGGAGAATCCGCTTGAAGTGGTGAAGGTGCTGGTCTGGGGTGCCTTCGGCTTTCAGGAGGCGATTGGCTATACCCTTTATTACACCACCAATTTCATTTTCACCGGCCTGGCGGTGGCAGTGGCCTTTCATTGCGGCCTGTTCAATATCGGTGGCGAGGGGCAGGCCTATATGGGCGGGCTGGGGGTCGGGCTGGTGGCGCTGGCCTTCGACGGTCAGCCCTTCTACATCATCCTGCCGCTGGCGATGCTGGCGGCTGCCCTGTTCGGTGCGGCCTGGGCCTTTATCCCGGCCTATCTTCAGGCGAAGCGCGGCAGCCATATCGTCATCACCACCATCATGTTCAATTTCATCGCCTCGACCCTGATGGTGTATCTTCTGGTCAATATTTTCATAAAACCGGGGCAGATGTCGCCTGAAAGCAGGGAATTCGCCGAAAATGCCTGGCTGCCCTTCATGCATGAAATGCTTGGCTGGTTCGGGATCTCGTTCGAACCCTCGCCGCTGAACATGTCCTTTCTGTGGGCGCTGGCGCTTCTGGTGCTGGTCTGGCTGTTCATCTGGCATACCCGCTGGGGATATGAACTGCGCACGGTCGGCCAGAATGAGAACGCGGCCCGTTATGCCGGGATTTCGCCCGTGCGCAACATCATCATCACCATGCTGATTTCCGGCGCTCTGGCCGGGTTTCTGGGGCTCAATGAAATCCTCGGTGTTCAGCACCGCCTGCTGCTGAATTTCACCGCCGGCTATGGTTTCGTCGGCATTGCCGTGGCGCTGATGGGGCGCAGTCATCCGGTCGGCATTCTGCTGGCGGCGCTGTTGTTCGGCGCGCTCTATCAGGGCGGGGCGGAACTCTCCTTCGAATTTCCCAAGATCACCCGCGATCTGGTGGTGGTGATCCAGGGGCTGGTCATTCTGTTTGCCGGGGCGCTCGAATATCTGTTCAAACCGCAATTGCTGGCGATCTTCCGCCGGATTGCCCTGATGAGGGCCGGGGGCTGAGATGGAATATTTCACCTTGTTCATCCTGATTCTGGACTCAACGCTGCGCGTTTCCGTGCCTTTGGTGCTGGCGGCGCTGGCAGGGCTGTTTTCCGAACGCTCAGGCGTTGTCGATATCGGGCTGGAGGGCAAGATGCTGGCCGCGGCCTTTGCTTCCGCCGCCGCGGCCTATGTGACCGGCTCGGTCTGGATCGGTCTGCTGGCGGGAATCGGCGTATCGATGGCGCTGGCGATGGTGCACGGTTTTGCCTGCGTGACCCATAACGGCAATCAGATCGTCTCCGGTGTCGCGATCAATATTCTGGCCTCGGGGCTGACGGTGATCCTCGGCATTGCCTGGTTCTCGCGTGGCGGGCAGACGCCACCCCTGCCGCCTTCGGCACGGTTTCAGTCGCTTGAATTTCCGGGAGCGGCGGCGCTGGCCGATGTGCCGGTGATCGGCGGCATCTATTCGGAACTGCTCAGCGGGCACAATATTCTGGTCTATGCCGCCTTTCTGGCGGTGCCGCTGGTCTGGTGGATCCTGTACCGCACCCGCTTCGGCCTCAGACTGCGTGCCGTCGGTGAGAATCCGGAAGCCGTGGATACCGCCGGCATCTCGGTTGCCAGGATGCGCTATATGGCGCTTGCCTGTGGCGGGGTGCTGACAGGGGTTGCCGGGGCCTATCTGGCAACGGCGCAAAGTGCGGGCTTCATCCGGGAAATGACGGCCGGCAAGGGCTTCATTGCTCTGGCGGCGCTGATTTTCGGCAAATGGCGCCCGGTGCCGGCAATGCTCTCGGCGATGTTGTTCGGCTTTCTCGATGCCGTTGCCATCCGCCTGCAGGGGGTGTCGCTGCCG
>CAYXDL010000305.1:0-3628 GCA_964463775.1 uncultured Hyphomicrobiales bacterium | reverse complement strand
TCCTCCAGATAGGTCACGTTCGGGAAGTCGTCCTCATCATGACGGTGTGGCGGGTAAGAGGACCAGTTGCCCTGAGGGGTGAAGACCTCGGTCACGAGCAGGCTGTCGGCGATGTCCTGATCCTCCATGGCAATGGCATGGATGTAACGGGTGTTGCCGCCCCGGCCGCGTTCTTCGCGGGTGATGCCGGTAATGATGCGTGCGCTATGCCCGCCATGCCCCGGAGCCGTGCATACCGCCAGCGTACAGTCGCTCAGGGCCGTTGCCTTCCAGGAGCTGTCATTGGGAACATAGGCGCAATGGGGGATCGTGCGTTCGAAGACGTTCATCCTTTCGCCCATTTCGCCGAAATCCTCACTTCCGGCACAGATACGGGCCCTGCCTTCGACAAGGACGAGAATGGCCTCGCGACTGCCGGTCGCCTCTGCGGCGCTTTCGCCCGCACGCAGCCGGTACAGTCCGAAACCGACATATTTCCAGCCGGCATTCCCGGGGGTGATGTCATGCACCTTGCCCGTATCGCCGGTGGGTCTGCGCAGAAGATTGACCACGTTATGTCTCCTTCAGTTCGGGTAAGCTCTATATCAGGCCGACTTTACGGGCAGCATCCCTCAGTGCCCTCAGACCCATGGACTGGTACGTATACGGATTCCTGACGGCGGGGTCCTGCTCGGCTTCGATCACCAGCCAGCCATCATAGCCATGAAGAGCCGCAGTTCTGAGAATTGGCAGAAAATCGATGATCCCCTCCTCGTCTCCCGGCACGGTGAAAACTCCCCGGCGCACGCCTTCGAGAAAAGACAGCCTCTCGGCTGTTATCTGCCGGGCGATAGCCGGGCGGACGTTCTTGCAATGGATATGGGCAATACGGGACATGTATTTTTCAGCCAGGGCGGCCGGATCGGCACCGCCAAGCCAGGCATGGCCCGTATCCAGCAGCAAGCGCGTTGACGGACCCGCATGAGCCATGAAAGCATCAATTTCCGCCGCTGTCTCGACGATGGTTCCCATGTGGTGGTGATAGGCCAGCACGATGCCCTGAGCCGAACAATACGCGGCAACCTCTTCGAGGGCGGCGGTGAAGTCGGGCCACTGTCCGGTGTCCAGAACCGGGTTGTCCGCAAGTGGCAGATCGTCGCGGCCATGAATGGCATTGGATGTTTCGCAGACGATGCAGACGGTGGCACCCATTGCTTTCAGCAGGTCCAGATGGGGCTGTATGGCCCGGCATTCCTCGGCTGCACCATGTTTGAGCAGATTCAGCGAATGCCAGCCGGAGACGAATTGCAGTCCATGGGCATCGAGCAGCTTTTTCAGTGCCACCGGATCAGTGGGAAATTTATGGCCTTTCTCGATGCCGTCGAAGCCGATATTCCCCGCCTCGCTCAGGCAGGTGCTCAAGGGGATGTCCGCCCCCAGGCTTTGGTCGTCGTCATTGGACCAGGCAATCGGGTTGGTGCCGAATAGGATCATGACCGGAGCTTTCCTGAATGGAACCTGGAACAGAACTCAATCCGCCGGGCGCTGATGTCTGCGCGCGCGTTCATAAGCTGCGCGGGCGGCCTTCACCGGTGCCCGTTGTGATGTCTCCGGCACGGCGACATCCCACCAGTGCCCGCCTGCTTCTGTCGTCACCAGAGGGTCGGTGTCGATGACAATGACGTAGGAACGGCTGGCGGCACGGGCGCGCTTCATGGCCTCTTCCAGTTCATCGATGGAGGTGACTTTTTCCGCTTCCGCTCCCATGGCGGCAGCATGAGCGGCGAAATCGATGCTGGAGGGAATTTCGTGGCGGGCCGTATCGAGCAGATTGTTGAAGCTTTCTCCGCCGGTGGCTGTCTGCAGGCGGTTGATGCAGCCGAAGCCGCGATTGTCGAGCAGAACGACAATGATCTTGCAGCCCAGCATGACGCTGGTCGCCAGCTCGGAATTCATCATCATGTAGGAGCCGTCGCCGACCATCACCACGACCTCGCGCCCGGGGTGGGCAATCCTGACGCCGAGGCCGCCGGCGATCTCGTAACCCATGCAGGAATAGCCGTATTCGACATGGTAACCGTTCGGCCTGGCTGCCTTCCATAATTTGTGCAACTCTCCCGGCAATCCCCCTGCGGCGCAGACCACGATGGCATCGTCATCCAGGCTGCGCTGCACCGCGCCGATGACCTGGGCGTCACTTGGCAGCCGGTTACCTTTCGGCGGTGCGGTTGTGGCATCCACACTTTGGCGCCATGCCTCGATCAGGGGCGCTTCGGCCCCGCAGGATTTATAGGTGCCAAGGGCTTGGTGCAGTTCCTCAAGCGCTACGCGGGCATCGGCGAGCAGGCTCATCGCATGATGCTTGCCGGCATCATAAGCAGCCGTGTTGATCGCCAGGATCCGCCGCCGGGGATGCTTGAACAATGCCCAGGAACCGGTGGTGAAATCCTGTAACCGTGTACCGACCGCGATCAGCAGATCAGCGTCCTCTGCCACGGTGTTGGCAGCAGAAGACCCCGTGACGCCAATGGCGCCGAGGTTGAGGGGATGATCCCAGGGCAGGGCGGATTTGCCCGCCTGCGTTTCGCAGACGGGAATGGCATGGGTTTCAGCAAAGGTTTTCAGTGCCTCGCAGGCACCGGAATAATGGATTCCCCCGCCTGCGATGATCAGCGGTTTTTCTGCCGCGCGGATGGCCTCGACGGCGGTTTCCAGTTCGGCGCTGTCCGGGCGCTGGCGGCGCTGGCGCCAGATGCGGGGGATGAAGAAGCTTTCCGGCCAGTCATGGGATTCGGCCTGCACATCCTGGCACAATGCCAGAGTCACAGGGCCGCATTCAGCCGGATCGGTCATGACCGCAAAGGCGCGCGGCAGGGCCTTCAGCAATTGTTCAGGGCGGGTAATTCGGTCGAAATAGCGGCTGACCGGCCGGAAGCAGTCATTGGCACTGATGGTGCCGTCGCCGAAATCCTCAACCTGCTGCAGTACCGGATCAGGCAGACGGCTGGCGAAAACATCGCCCGGCAGCAACAGTACCGGCAGCCGGTTGGTGTGTGCCAATGCGGCCGCAGTCACCATATTGGTTGCCCCCGGACCGATGGAGGTGGTGACAGCCATGGCCCGGCGACGGTTCATCGCTTTGGCATAGGCGATGGCTGCATGTGCCATACCCTGTTCGTTATGACCACGCCAGGTTGGCAGGTCATCCTGTGCCGCGTGCAGGGCCTCACCGAGGGCGGCGACGTTCCCATGGCCGAATATGGCCCAGCATCCGGCAAGGAAAGGCAGTTTGTCCTCGTTCAGCTGGGCGCAGAGATAGCGGATCAGGGCCTGAGCCGTGCTCAGGCGGATCGTTTTGCTGTTCATGCGGCTTTTCCTCCCCTGGCGCGGGCGTTGTCCCAGCTTGCGCACAAGGCGGCAAATCTTTCGCTCATCCGCTCCACCGCCTCATCATTGCTGATGGTGCCACTGAACCAGGATCTGGCGGTTTCGGCAAAAATCGTCCGGCCGACGGCGAACCCCTTTACCAGTTCGAAACGAGCAGCGGCATCGAAGCTGGCCTGCAGGATGTCCAGAGGCGCATCCAGCCCTAACACGACGATGCCGCGCGTATGGGGATCATTGCGCTGAACGGTTTCGCAAACAGCCG
>CAYXDL010000304.1:0-3636 GCA_964463775.1 uncultured Hyphomicrobiales bacterium | reverse complement strand
GACCATTGAGAGCACCCCGGGGGAGGGAACGCGTGTCATGCTGCGGATTCCTGCCTGGCGGGTGCTGGGGGAGGATGAAAATACCGGTAATGCTGACGGCATGGGCGAAAGCGGTGCCGCAGAGGCTGCCCGCTGAGTTTCAGCGCCGTTCAGCAAGGATTCATTCATTATGATTCTCAAAATGAAAATCATAATGAATGAATGTCGGAATGTGCGGCAGATTTCCATGAAAATACGCGGTTTCCCGCAACAAACAACTGTAGGGAGAATTGGCATGTATGTTGCTTATTGTGGAATGCTTCCCGCTGGATGGAATTGTCATGAACGATTCCCCCGTTCCCAATGGCCTCTCAGCCTCTTCCGGCGGGAAGCATTTCATGTTTTTTCCGGTTGATTGTTCTTGTCCGCCATTAACGGCGATATCGCCGGTTGAATCGGCGCATCGGCATTCATTGTCCTGAAGGAGGGGCGGGGCGGCGGACGGAGAGAATTTTTCCCTGCTGTTCATCAAGGCGGCCGAAAACATCGGCCAGGGGTTCGATGGTTACAGCCATGTGATGGGCATTGGCATGCAGAACATGGCCATCGCCGAGCGCGATCATGACATGGCCGGGTGTAAGGATCAGATCGCCATAATCACATCCGCCGCCGGAGCGGATGTTCTCTTCTTCGAAAGGGACGGGCAGAAAGGCGTTGGCGATCATGTCCGAATCCCGCGGACACATCCGCCCGGTGGCCTGCAGTGCGATCTGCACCAGCCCTGAGCAATCGATGCCCGCATGGCTGCGTCCGCCCCAAAGATAGGGAACGCCGAGAAAGTCACGGGCCAGGGCGACATGATCCCCGGGGGGCTGATCATCCGGATGGCGCAGATGGGCTTCGGGCACATAACCGCCGCCGGTCACGGGCTGAAACCCGTGCCGGGCAGGTTCTTCCGCCACTGTCAGCCAGGCCCCACGCGACAGCGTCATCAGTGGCGGCGCTTTGGCCGATGGTTCCGCATAAATATGGCTTGAGGGTGAGACCACGATCCGGGCTTTGGCAGGAGCGGGAGGGGATGGCGCTTCCCGCAGCGCCCCGGCACGGATATAACCGACATAGCCGTCATGTTCCGCCTGCCCCCAGCACCAGCCGTTATCCGTGTCATAGACATGAAAGACCTCCCCGTGGAGCAGTTCGCTGACCCAGCGGTCTGCATCCGGCGCTTTATGAACAGGTGCCTGCGCTACGGCAATGATGTGACGGCGGGCCGTGGCATAGCGGGGGGCGGATATCTGGTCTGCCAGCCAGTCGGCGGCGAGATCGTCGCGAAAGGGAAACAGGCGCGGATCGAGAACGCGGGGGATGGCGGGTTCCGCTGCTGGCGGATGATTGGTCATGATTCCGCATCCGACAGCTTTTGGCGGAGGGCAGCGCGTACATCCCTGGCATATTCGCCCAGATAGGCCATGCCGGTCATGGTCGGCTGGACAAGGACGCTGCGCCGGTCCTTTTCATCGCGCTTGCGTTTAAGGAGCTTGTGCCGGCCCATGGCATCGAGCGCGCGTGAAACCGCTGGTTTGGAAATGTTCAGCTCCCGCGCCAGACCGCGTACCGTATGGGGCGGCGGTGTCAGATAGACAGTCAGCAATATGGCCATCTGACGGGCGGAAAGGTCGGGGGCGTCCCGGCGTACCGCCGCAGTGATGGCCTGCCGCCAGATATCGAGCGCATCGCGAATTTCACTGTCCGTCTGCATCGTCATGTCCCGCCTGCCCCGCCATTTCCTCCTCATGCGCCCTTTCTTGTTTTGCCGCCGGCGGTTCCCTTATGCCGCCGGCGTGCCGAAGCGCCCGGCAATCATGGCATATAATGCCCTGATGGCAAACGCCTCGCCACCGACGGGCCGTCCGGGGCGTTCTGTCGTGTTCCAGCCCATGAAGTCCAGATGCAGCCAGTTCTGCGGTTGCCCGATAAAGCGCTGGAGAAACAATGCCGCGGTAATGGCGCCACCAAAACCATTACCCGTATTGTTGATATCGGCGAATTTGGAATCGAGCTGTTTGGCATAGGACTGCCACAGCGGCAGGCGCCACAGCGGATCACAGCGCCTTTCGCCCCAGCCGGCCAGTTCGCCGGCCAGTGCATCATTGGGGGTGAACATGGCGGCGATCTCCAGCCCCACGGCGACGCGTGCCGCGCCGGTCAGCGTTGCCATGTCGATCAGCAGGTCGGGGTTTTCCTCATCTCCGGCCGAGAGGGCATCCGCCAGAACCAGGCGTCCCTCGGCATCCGTGTTGCCGACCTCGACCGTCAGCCCCTTACGGCTTTTCAGAATGTCACCCGGCCGGTAGGCATTGCCGGAAACGGCATTTTCCACCGCCGGAATCAGCACGCGAAGGCGGATCGGCAGAGAGGCATCCATGATCATCGAGGCCAGACCCAATACATTGGCTGCCCCGCCCATGTCCTTTTTCATCAGCAGCATGCCCGAGGAAGGCTTCAGGTCCAGCCCGCCGGAATCAAAACAGACACCCTTGCCGACCAGGGTAACCTTTGGCGCCTTTTCGTCACCCCAGCACATATCGATCAGACGTGGTGCCACGGCGGAGGCGGCGCCGACGGCATGAATCATCGGATAGTTTTCCTCAAGAAGATCATCGCCGATGATCTCCCGGAATGTTGCGTCATGGCGCCCGGCAAGGCTGCGGGCGGCTGCGGCGAGACGATCGGGCAGCATGTCGATGGCCGGCGTGTTGATCAGGTCCCGGGCCAGGCAGACGCCTTCCACCTCCCGGATGATCCCGGCGATGTCGATATCATCGCCGATGGCGAGAACGGGGCGGGCGGGTGCCGGCTCCCGGCGGTAGCGGTCGAAAACATAACAGCCGAGCCCCCAGCCGAGAGCAAGCGCCGCGCGTTGCTCTGCCGCAAGAGAGGTTTCAAGCCGGTAGGCCCGGCCGGGGGCTGATTTCGGAATGTCGGCGATGGCCCACATATCGGCATCCTCGCCGATGATCTTCACGATGTCGGCATGCTCGCCTTCACCCGGGATGACGGCCTGTTCTCCGGGCTCGGCCCTGAACGCGGCCGCGGCCAGGCAGGCGCGGACGGTATCGTCGCGCGTCTCATGCCATGCGGGATATTCCTCCGGGCGCAGAAGCCAGAGAATACCGGCCCCGTCTTCTGTTCTTTTGACAATGGCGTTCATTCGCTGCCTCGTTTCTGGGGTTATTCTGCCTCGGGGCAGAGGGCAAGCTCTTCCGGTTTCAGCGTTTCCTCATAGAATTTCCGCGCCCCGGCATGCAGGGGGATGGAAACGCCTCTGCAGGCGTTGTCCAGACGGATCTGGCGTGCCTTGACATGGCCGGAATCGAGGATCCGCCGGTGCGAGGGATGCCACAATGCCTTTGTCAGCGCGTAGACGAAATCGGGCTTCAGATCGGCCCGCACCAGAAAAAGGGCCTGCACCGCCAGGGTCTGCACCGGCCCCAGCCCTTCATACACACCGGCGGGAATACTGTCCAAGGAGAAGAAGGGATTGTTGCGTGTCAGGGTTTTGGCGGCCTTGCCGGTGATCGGCAGCAGTTCGATCAGCCCTTCACGGGCCAGTTCGCGCACCGCTTCCAGCGGATAACCGCCGACGAAGAAAAAGGC
>CAYXDL010000303.1:0-3643 GCA_964463775.1 uncultured Hyphomicrobiales bacterium | reverse complement strand
TCGATCAGCCGGGTGAACACGCCGCCCAAGGTTTCGATGCCCAGCGACAGCGGGGTCACATCCAGCAGCAGCACATCCTTGACGTCGCCCTGGAGCACGCCGGCCTGAATGGCCGCACCCAGCGCCACGACTTCATCCGGGTTGACACCCTTATGCGGCTCGCGACCGAAGAATTCCTTCACCGTTTCCGCGACCTTGGGCATGCGGGTCATGCCACCGACCAGGATCACCTCGTCGATTTCGCCCGCGCTCAGACCGGCATCCTTCAGCGCCGCCTTGCAGGGTTCGATCGTCTTTTTGATCAGAGGATCGACGAGCTGTTCCAGCTTGGCGCGGGTCAGCTTCATGGTCAGATGCTTCGGTCCGCTCTGATCGGCGGTGATGAAGGGCAGGTTGATCTCCGTCTGTGTCGAGGAGCTCAGCTCGATCTTCGCTTTTTCGGCCGCTTCCTTCAGCCGCTGCAGGGCCAGACGGTCCTTGCGCAGATCGATGCCGTTTTCCTTTTCGAATTCATCGGCCAGGTAGTTCAGCAGCACCTGGTCGAAGTCCTCACCACCGAGATAGGTGTCACCATTGGTGGAGCGCACCTCGAACACGCCGTCGCCGATTTCCAGCGTCGAAATGTCGAAGGTACCGCCACCCAGATCGTAGACGGCGATGGTCTTGCCCTCGGTCTTGTCCAGACCATAGGCCAGGGACGCTGCCGTCGGCTCGTTGATGATGCGCAGAACCTCCAGCCCGGCGATACGCCCGGCATCCTTGGTGGCCTGACGCTGGGCGTCGTTGAAATAGGCGGGAACGGTGATCACTGCCTGCGTTACCGTTTCGCCCAGATAGGCTTCGGCGGTTTCCTTCATTTTCTGAAGGATGAAGGCGGATATCTGCGAAGGTGCATATTTCTCGCCCTTCACTTCCACCCAGGCATCGCCATTATCGGCCTTGACGATCTTGTAGGGGACCATCTCCTTCATCTTCTGAACGACCGGGTCGTCAAAGGACCGGCCGATCAGACGCTTGATCGAAAACAGCGTGTTTTCAGGATTGGTCACGGCCTGGCGCTTGGCAGCCTGACCAACCAGCCGTTCGCCATCCTCAGTGAAGGCAACCATGGACGGAGTCGTCCGCATGCCTTCCTGATTTTCGATGACTTTCGGTTCCTTCCCGTCCATGATGGCAACGCACGAATTCGTGGTGCCAAGGTCAATACCGATTACTTTTGCCATTGTTTTAAACCTCTCTTTCAGCGGCGGTGGCATCCGGCCACATCATGCACCAGATGCTCACCCCTTAGATTTCCGGCGGAGCACTAGGGCGGTGAACCACCTTTGCAGGTTATATAAGAGCGATACCACCCCCCCGCAACCCGCCGGGGGAAGAGAAATTTCACTTATGGTGATTTTCTCTTTTTCCTGCCGGTTATGTCCGGCGGATCCTGACGAGGGAAGGGGCGCATGATCGTATCAGCCAGTTACCGGACCGATATTCCGGCCCTTTATGCGGACTGGTTCTCCAGAAGGCTCGATGCGGGGTTTGCCGACGTCCTCAACCCCTATGGCGGCAGGCCCTACAGGGTATGGCTCGACCGGGAACGGGCTTCCGGCTTTGTCTTCTGGACGCGCAATGCCGATCCCTTCATGCCGGTGCTTGAGCGTCTGATGAGGGAGGGGCGCGCCTTCTATGTCAGTTTCACGATCACCGGCAATCCTCGTGCGCTGGAACGATCGGTGATCCATCCGGAAAAGGCAATTGCGCAGATCCGGCGAATTGCGGAAATCTGCGGTGCCGGCGCGGTGGTGTGGCGGTATGACCCTGTCGTCGCGGCCTGGCCTGAAGGCGCTGACGGCTGGAGGGCAAGGCACAGGGAACGGTTTGCCTGTCTGGCCAGGGCGCTGACAGGTTATACTGATGAGTGCGTTATCTCCTTCATGCAGCCCTATGCGAAAACCAGGCGCAACATGAACCATGCTGCAGGAGAAGCGGGGCTTGCCTGGCAGGATCCGCCATTGGCGGAGAAAACCGCCCTGCTGGCGGATCTGGCATCCGTCGCCCGGAAAGCCGGTATCAAGGCCAGTCTTTGTTCACAACCGGATTTCCTGATTGACGATGTAAGTCCCGCCCGCTGCATCGATGCCGGACGGCTGTCCCGTCGCGGGGCGGTGCTGAAAGCCCGCGTCAAGGGTAATCGTCCGGGCTGCCTGTGTCATGAAAGCCGCGACATCGGCACCTATGACAGCTGCGTGCAGGGCTGTGCCTATTGCTATGCGGTATCCTCACGCCAGCGGGCGGCGGCGCGGCTGAAGGCACATGATCCGGCCGCACCGATGCTGTAAAGATGAAGGGCGGTCTGTCGTTGTTTCCGGACTCAGCCTGTCACTGCTGCTGCAGTGTTTTGAGTATGCTTTGCGTTATCTGCATTGCGTCCGTTGCCAGTGGCTGAAATTCCGGCCGGACAGCAAGTTGTCGGATGTCGTTTTCAACATAAGCGGGGCTGATGGTGCCCAGTTTTTTCAGCACGGGTGGTATACAATCACGGATATTACGCAGAGCTTCCTCAGTCTCTGATTGAAACCCGCTCCTGCAAGCGGCAGCGATATCGAAAATATCGCGCGGCTGAATCAGAGGGCCACGATAGGCTATTTTCTTTGCGATAATTTCAGGGATGGTTTCCAGAAGAACAGGGCGGCCCTGTATGACCCGGCGGCATGTATGGTCTTCCGTTATCGGAGAGGCTGCGATGAAATCGATCTCTCCTAAGCCTTCGAATGCAACTTTCAGGTAACTGCTGCCGTCACCGCCATAAGCGGGAGGACCCAGGCCGAACTGCATCTCGCTGACAGAGGCCCTTACATAGGCCAGAAGCTGCGCATCGTTAAGGAAGAGATCGATATCGTGGCTTTCACGATGGCCGATCTGCAGCATCATGGCCGTGCCGCCGCCGAAGGTCCATTCGCTCAGGATACCTGCATTGCGGGTGTTGACGTGATCAATGATCCTGAAAGCTTCCTGCAGGAGATCTTCCCAGTGAGAAGCCGGCATTACAGCAGAAGCGCGGGCTTTCTTCCCGACCATTCGGCATAGGCTGTGGCCGTTTTTTGCAGGGCCGTTTCGGAAATACCGTATGCTTTCGCAAAGCCTTTTTGTGCCCGGACATCGATCTCCGTGAGGAACGAATTGACCTGGCCTTTGGTAACATCACCCGTTTCGAGTGCCGCAGCAAGGGCCGGCCCGTCCATATAGGACCGGTACGGGGCATTGACGGTCGTGAGTAAGGCTGTTTGTTCCTTCCTGATCATAATGTTGCAAGAGTACCGGTTTACCCCGAGAAAGACAAGAAACACCCGACCACCAAGACCCGCACCTGCTGCCCTGATAGCTGCAGGGAAACAGGCACAGGCCTCTTGCTTCAGGTATCTGTCAGCAGTCTTCAGGCGCTGGTGTCGACGCTGTTCTTCGGTGGTGCCTTGGCCACGACCACCCGGGCCGGGCGCAGCAGGCGATCCTTGATCGCATAGCCGGTCTGGATCACGTGCAGCACCGTGCCGGGATCGGCTTCTTCGTCATGGGCTTCGCTCAGCGCCTCGTGCAGGTTGGGGTCGAACTTTTCGCCATGAGGATGCACAGGGCGGATGCCATAACGCTCGAA
>CAYXDL010000302.1:0-3684 GCA_964463775.1 uncultured Hyphomicrobiales bacterium | reverse complement strand
CCCGGCTTCAGGTTGATTTTCAGCGCCATGAATTCCCCTCCTCGGTGGCAACCATCGATCCGCAGTTTCCTGCCCCCGCATACTTGCCACAGGAGCTTAACCAAGATGGCAAAACAATCAAAATAAATATCTGTGTTCAGTGCCCTTTGCGCGGTTTAGCCGAAGATTTTTAAGAAAAATTAACCCTGTTGGCGCCTTAATGGCGCGGTATTCAGCAAAGGGACAATGAAACCGATGGGATCACGCTCCAAAGCACTGGCGCCGAAACGCCGGGAACAGCGCCTCAGCGACGGCCTGCTCGAAGCCACGGAATATTTCATTCAGGCGGATCAGAGAACAAAAGTCACGGCCGCTGACCGCAACAAAGCCAGAAAACTGCTGCTTAAGGGTACGAAATGCGTCAAGAAGAATGACCTTGAGGGCGCGGCCAAATGCTATTTCGAAGCCCATATCTGCGATCCGACCGACAGCGACCCCCTGTTGTTTCTGGCCAATACGCTGGCCGAAATCGATCGCGCCTCCGAAGCCATTCTGGCCTTCGAACGCCTGCTGAAACTGAATCCGGACGACCCGGAAATGATTTTCGGCATCGGCTGTCTGGCCGACAAGCTGAAGATGCACGAGGCCGCGGTGAAAATGTATTCGACCTTCATTCAGATGAAGCCGGATGATTTCCGCGGCTATTACAATCTGGCCTATACCTATTACGCAATGGAGCGTTTCGAGGACGGCATCGAGCTGCTGCAATATGCCATTCAGGGCCTGCCCTCCTCGGCGGAGTTGTGGCAGGTGCTCGGCATCATCGTCGCCGATGCCCATGACATCGATACGGCCCGCCCCTTCTTTGAGGAGGCGATCCGTCTCAACCCCGGTTATTCCGATGCCTATGCCAATTACGGCCGGGCGCTGAACGCCGTCGGGCGCTACGCGGAATCCGTGCCCGTTCTGGAAAAGGCCGTGGCACTGGCCGGCGACAGGGAACCCGAATCCCATTTCAACCTTTCCACGGCGCTGATCGGTGTCGGCCGTCTGAAGGAAGGGTGGGAAAAATATGAATGGCGCCTCGATACCCGGCGTTCCGATTCCGTCACCTATCTGCACAACCTGCCCCGCTGGCAGGGCGAGGATCTCAGCGGCAAGACCATTCTGATCTGCGATGAGCAGGGTATCGGTGATACGGTGCTTTTTGCCTCCTGCTTTCAGGAGCTGATCGATCAGGCCGCACACACCATCATTGAGGTGGACCGCCGCCTGATCCCTTTGTTCATGCGCTCCTTCCCCGGCTGCACGATCATGCCGACGATCCAGTATGTCTTCAACGGTCGTGTGCATCAGGCCTATCCCTGGATCAAGGATTTCAATCATCCGATCGATTACGCCATCGAATCCGGCAGCCTGCTGAAATTCTTCCGCAGCCGCATCGAGGATTTCCCGACCGAACGCCATGAAGGTTACCTGAAGCCGGATCCCGAACGCGTCGCCTTCTGGCGTGAACGCTTCGATCAGGTCGGGGACGGGCTGAAAGTCGGGCTGTGCTGGTCCGGCGGCATGATCGACCATATCCGCAAGCAGATTTACGTCAATCTGGAGGATTTCCTGCCCTTCCTGCGTCTGGAAGGCGCCGATTGCATCAGCATCATGTATAAGGACTGCCGCGAGGAAATCGCCCTCATGAAGGAAAGGCACGGGTTCACCGTCCATGATTGGGAGGATATCGACCGCAAGGATGACCTCGATGAGAACGCCGCCTATATCGCGGCGCTGGATGTGGTGATCTCGATCAGTTCCTTCCCGGCGGAGGCCGCGGCCTCCCTCAACAAGCCGACATTCCTGTTATGGGCCGGCCCCGGCAGCATGCAGTGCGGCACCGGCAACCGCTACCCCTTCCATCCCAATGTGACCCTGTTCATCAATGGCGATGACGCGCAGGAACCCTGGCCGAAAAAAGCCATCCGCGAAGCGGCCGAGGCCCTGCAACAGCGGATCGGAGCCAACCGGTGACAGCAGGGACAGCCCTCTCCCGCCAGCAGCGGCGTGCCGCCGCCAAGGCCGAGCGGAGAAACCGCAAACGTGGCGGCCCTCTGCAGCGGGCCCAAAACTGCATCAGGGCGGGAAGAATGGAGGAAGCGGCACGAATTCTTGAGAGCATTCCCCTTCCCTCCTCCATCGAAGGGGGACTCACCCTCGGGCGGCTGCGCAAGGATATCGGCGACCTGCAGGGAGCACTGGAGATTCTCGAAACCCTGTATGCCAAGGCACCCGAACATGCCGAGGTCCTTTTCGAGCTTGGCGATACGGCCCACCGCCTCGGCATGACGGATGGGGAAATCGCCTTCTTTTCCCAATATGTAAAGCAGAACCCGGAAGATCCGGCCGGATACGCCGCCCTTGGCTCTGCCCTGCGCGCCAAGGGAGAATTCGCCGCCTCGGCCGAGATCTATAAGGCCGGTCTGGCCCGCCATCCGCAGGAGGCCGCCCTGTGGCATGGCATCGGCACCACCATGATGCCGATGGCCGATGCCGAAAATGCGGAAATCTTCTTTCGGGAGGCCATCCGCCTGGACCCCGGCCTGGCCGAGGCCTGGGCCAATCTCGGCGATCTTCTCTATGCCCTCGATCAGGCGGAGGAAGGTTATCGCTGTTTTAAAAAAGCGATCGCCCTGAAACCGGAAAACGGGCGCATCGCCTTCAATTTTTCCATGTGTCTGATGCTCGATGGACGGCTGGAGGAGGCCTGGCAATATTATGAAGGACGACTCCGCCCGGGCTTTCCCGGCCTGCCGCGACGCGATATCGACCTTCCCCGCTGGCAGGGAGAGGATATTTCTGACAAGACCCTGCTTGTTCTTGCCGAGCAGGGGGTTGGCGATGAGTTGATGTTCTCGACCCTGTTTGCCGACGCCATCAGCCGCGCCGGGCGCACTATCATCGAATGCGACGAACGGCTGCAAACGCTGTTTTCACGCAGCTTTCCCGATGCCGAATTCCATCCCTGGCGCGGTGAGGGCGATGTCAGCGGCAAACATCGCCACTATGACTGGCTGGCTGAAACCGGCCCCGCCGATATCATGATCGAGGAAGGCAGCCTTTTCGGCCTTTTCCGCCGCCGCATCGGGGATTTTCCCGCCACTCCGCCGCTGCTCAGGGCCGATCCGGCCCGTCTGGAAAAATGGCGCCGGCGCCTCGCCGAACTCGGCCCCGGACTGAAGGTCGGCCTGTCATGGCGCAGCATCAGGCACGATCCCGGACGCATCGGCCATTATCCGGCGATCGCCGAACTGGCGCCATTGCTGATGATTCCGGGCGTTCGGTTCGTTTCCCTGCAATACGGGGATACGGAGGATGAAATTTCCATGATGGAGGAACAGCTTGGTATCTCCATCGCCCGCTGGCCGGATCTGGATCTGAAGGATGACTTCGAGGAAACGGCGGCCCTGACCGCCAATCTGGATCTGGTCATTGCGCCGACGAATGCGGTGCGCGTTCTTGCCGCCTGTATGGGCCGGCCGGGATGGGTGATGTCGCCCGGTCCCGCCCCGTTCAATCTGGGCCAGCAACGCTGCCCCTTCATGCCGACACTGACCGATTACACCAAACCGCCGGGGCCGGACTGGAGCCCGGTGATCGCCGCCATGACCGCGGATCTGCAGAAATTGGCCGGTGACGGCGCCATCAATACGCCCT
>CAYXDL010000301.1:0-3698 GCA_964463775.1 uncultured Hyphomicrobiales bacterium | reverse complement strand
CGGGCCGACAGGGGTGGGCAAGACCGAAATTTCCCGCCGTCTGGCGCGTCTGGCACAGGCCCCCTTCATCAAGGTGGAGGCGACCAAGTTCACCGAGGTCGGCTATGTCGGGCGCGACGTGGAACAGATCATCCGCGATCTGGTCGAAACCGCCTTGTCGATGATTCGTGAAACCCGGCGTCGTGAGGTACGCGCCCGCGCCGAACTCTCGGCGGAGGAAAGGGTGCTGGATGCCCTGTGCGGACCGGGCGCGCGCGATGCGACGCGTAACGAAATGCGCCGCCGCCTGCGTGCCGGTGAACTGGATGACAAGGAAATCGACATCGAGGTGACGGATACCGCACCGGCGATGCCGACGATCGACATTCCCGGCATGCCCGGGGCGCAGATGGGGATGCTCAATCTCGGTGAATTGCTGGGCAAGGGCTTCGGTGCCCGCACGCATACCCGCCGGATGACGGTGGCGGAAAGCCATGACATTCTGATCGCCGAGGAATCAGACAAGCTTCTCGATGAGGATTCGCTCATCAAGGATGCGATCGACGCGGTTCAGAACAACGGCATCGTCTTTCTCGATGAAATCGACAAGATCGCCAACCGGGCCGAGCGCACGGGCGGCGATGTCTCGCGTGAGGGGGTGCAGCGGGATCTGCTACCGCTGATTGAAGGCACCACGGTCGCCACCAACTTCGGTGCGGCCAAAACCGACCATATCCCGTTCCTCGCCTCCGGCGCCTTTCATATCGCCAAGCCCTCCGATCTGCTGCCCGAGCTTCAGGGACGCCTGCCGATCCGGGTGGAGCTGAATGCTCTGAGCCAGGATGATTTCCGCCGCATCCTGACGGAAACCGAAGCCAGCCTGACCCGCCAGTATACCGCCCTCATGGCGACTGAGGGGGTGGAGCTTGTCTTTACCGATGATGCGATAGAGGAAATCGCCACCCTGGCGGTGCAGGTGAACGAGAACGTCGAGAATATCGGCGCCCGGCGGTTGCACACCATACTGGAACGGGTTTTGGAGGAGATCAGCTTCACCGCCTCCGACCGCAGCGGCGAAAAGGTGGTGGTCGATGCGGCCTATGTGCGTGCACATGTGGGCGATCTGGCCGCCAATGCCGATCTGTCGAAATTCATTCTCTGACGTTTACGGCTATTTCCCTCAGCCCGGCTGTTTCCCACCTTCCGGCCATCCGGTTACCCTGCCGCGATGGCCCGAGGGCGGTGCTTTCGTCATGCGGGAAATTGCTCCGGGGCGCTTTCGTGCAACTCAAGTAATGGTTTGTTCCCATTTCCCTCTTTTCTTGATCTGTGTCCGAAAAAAAATAAAATGGTGTGAAAAAATAGTGTGTGTGGCACCTCTGTTCAGGTGAAAAGGTGCATGATCACTGAAAAAGGGGGAGGGTATGGACAGGAAGTTTGTTGTATCGGCCTTCGGTTATGCAATTATTGGCCTGATGCTTGGAATTTACATGGCTTCATCGCAGAATCATGAGCAGCTTGTCACCCATGCGCATATCATGCTGGTGGGGTTTGTCGTTTCCTTCATTTACGGCTTATGCCACAAGCTCTGGCTCGATGATGGCGCCCGCGGGATGGGGATTGTGCAATTCTACCTGCATCAGATCGGAACGCTGGTGATGGCGGTGGGGCTGTTCCTCCTTTATGGGAAATTTTCTGAACCCGAAAAGCTGGATCCGTTTCTGGCCGCCGCTTCGCTGGCGGTTTTTGCTGGTCTGCTCATAATGACGATTATGGTCATCAGAGCACCAAAGGGCGCAAAGGCATAGCGTAAAACCGGCTTTCAGGAGGACCGCCGGGAACCCGATCCGCCCGGCGGCCTCAGCCGTGCCTGCAATTCGGTTCTCAGAAAAGCGGCGAATTTCCGCGCTGCCGTCGATGCATGGCCGGGCAGCAAGAGCGCAGCAAGAGCGACATGGGCCGGGGCATTGTTTGTCTGGCTGATTTTCGGCGGATATGAGGTGACGCGCCTGTTGCTGCTGACTTAGCCCTCCGCACCGTCATGGCAGCGGCCTATGGCTGCAGGGAATAGGTCCGTTTCAGGGCCTTGAGGGCGAAGCTGGAGCGTGAATTGCGGATGCCCGGAATGCGGTAGAGCCCCTCGCGCAGGAAACGCTCATATCCGGCGGTACCCGAAACCGCCGCCTTGATGAAAAAGTCGTAATCACCGGTGACGAGATAGGCTTCCAGTACCTCCGGCAGATCGGCGATGGCCTGGCCGACGCGTTCCAGCGTGTTCTCGTCATGATGTTCGAGCGCCACCTCGACCAGGATGGTATCCGGCACGCCGAGCGCCTGCTCGTCGAAAATCGTCACATATTCCTTGATGATCCCGGCCTTCTCCAGGCTGCGTACCCGGTTCCAGCAGGGGGTCGGCGACAGACCGACACGTTCTGCCAGCTCGGTATTGGTGATACGCGCATTGCGCTGCATTTCCCGCAGAATGCGCCGGTCCGTTTCGTCCAGTTTGCGCATCAAAGATATCCTTCCATATTGCGGCGCAAAAAATTTTATATCTGATATTTCGTCATTATACAGAAATATTTTCTGTAAACAGGATTAAATGCAGGATTTTTAGGGAGCATATTTTGCCCGTACAGGTGTATTTTTCTCTATATATAAAGTTTATGCCGTCTTGACCTGCCGGGCGAAAAAGCCGGGCGGGCGGCGGCGTGTCGGAGGAGGGTACTCTGATGCCACGGCGCAATGCCCCGGAGCTTTTCATTCCGGAACCTCGCTTAAGACCCGGTGACAAGCCGGATTTCAGCAATCTCGACATTCCCCCGGTGGGCGTTCTCGACAAGCCGGACGAGATGGTCGATTTTACCGAGATACCGGAGCATGCCCGATCGATGATCCGGGTGCTGGACGATGATCACAAGGCGAAGGGAGCCTGGAACCCCCGTCTGGACCCGGAAACCCTGCGCGGCGGGTTACGCAATATGCTGAAAACCCGCGTCTATGATGAGCGCATGCACAAGATGCAGCGCCAGGGCAAAATGTCCTTCTACATGAAATGCACGGGCGAGGAGGCTGTTGCTGTCGCCCAGGCCACGGCACTGCGTCCGTCGGACATGCTGTTCGCCACCTATCGCCAGCAGGGGCTGCTGATTACGCGCGGCCATTCCATGCTCGACATGATGTGTCATTGCCTCTCCAACGCCCGCGACTACTGCAAGGGCCGGCAGATGCCGATCTTCTATACCTGGCGGGAAGGGAATTATTTCTCCATTTCCGGCAGCGTCGGCACCCAGTTCAGCCAGGCGGTGGGCTGGGCCATGGCGGCCGCCTATAAGGGGCAGGATGATATTGCCTGTACCTGGGTCGGCGACGGCACGACGGCGGAGGCGGATTTTCACTATGCCCTGACCTTTGCCGCCGTTTATCGCGCGCCGGTCATTCTGAATGTGGTCAACAATCAGTGGGCCATATCCTCCTTCCAGGGCATTGCCGGTGGTATCAGCGCCACTTTCGCCAATCGTGGCCGCGGCTATGGCCTGCCGGGGCTGCGGGTGGACGGCAATGATTTTCTCGCTGTCTATGCCGCCACCCAATGGGCCGCCAACCGGGCGCGGCGCGGCGGTGGTGCCACGCTGATCGAGCATTACACCTATCGCGCGGATGCCCATTCCACCAGCGACGATCCGTCCAAATACCGCCCGCGCAAGGAATGGGAGGCC
>CAYXDL010000300.1:0-3699 GCA_964463775.1 uncultured Hyphomicrobiales bacterium | reverse complement strand
GGCGCATTCCGGAAGCCGGCAGCCTGCGGGCAAAGCCCCGGACTATGCGGGGGTGGGAAGCTGATTTATGGTTGGCTGCACACGGGGATTTGGCTGCGTTCTAACGGGGCGGCGTGCCGTTTTCGCAGAGAACCCGGCCCGCCAGATACAGGGATCCGGCGATCAGCACCCGTCCTCCGGGGCAGGCGGCGGCAGCCATTTTCACGGCGGAGGCGATATCGGGGGCCGTTCTGGCCGAGGTGCCGAGGGCGCGGGCAGTTTCGGCCAGATCCTCCGCCTCCGCTGCCGCATCCTCGCCCGGGATGGTCAGGGTGATTGCCGCATCGGTAGCGGGCAGCAGCGGGGCAAGAAAGGCCCGGCAATCCTTGTTGGCGATCATGCCCGTGATCAGCGTCAGCTTGCGCCCGTCACGCCGCCACCGGCGGCAATGATCACCCAGAGCAACTCCGGCCGCGGCATTGTGCCCGCCATCCAGCCATAACTCACCGCCCCCCTCCTGCACCATGGCGGCAAGGGAACCCTCTTCCAGTTTCTGCAGCCGTGCCGGCCATTGTGCCGCGGCGATGCCGCGGGAAATATGGGTTGCATTCAGGCCAAGGCGCTGGCGCAGCCTGTCGGCGCAGGCAACGGCCAGCGCCGCATTGGCGTATTGATGGGCGCCGGGCAGGGAGGGGGGGGGCAATGTGTAATGCCGCCCCTCCCGTCCGTGCCAGGAAAACCCGCCGTCGCGGTTTTTTTTGGTCTGCCAGTCCGTGCCCGCGAAGGCGGCAGGGGTGCCGCATGCCCCGGCGCATTGGCGCAGCACCGTGCGTATCTCCGGGCTTTGTTCGCCGATCAGGCAGGGAACCGATGGTTTCATGATTCCGGCCTTTTCCCGGGCGATACCGGCAATGTCATTACCCAGAAACTGTTCGTGATCACGCGAGACGGGGGTGATGAGGCTCATCAGCGGTGCCTGCAGCACATTGGTTGCATCCAGCCGCCCACCAAGGCCGGTTTCCAGGATCAGTACGTCGGCCGCCTCCTCGCTGAAGGCGAGAAAGGCCATGGCGGTTGTGATCTCGAAAAAGGTGATGGGCCGGCCCCTGTTGGCGGTTTCGCAACGCTCCAGCAGATCGGCCAGCCGGTCTTCGCCGATCAGCCGTCCGCCAAGGCGGATCCGTTCGCCAAAATGGACCAGATGTGGCGAGGTGTAGGCATGGACGCTTAAGCCCGCCGCTTCGAAAATCGCCCGCAGAAAGGCCGCGGTCGATCCCTTGCCGTTGGTGCCTGCGATATGGATGACCGGCGGCAGGCGCCGTTCGGGATGGCCGAGATTGGCCAGCAACCGCAGCATCCGCTCCAGCGTCAGGTCGATTTTCTTGGGATGCAGCGACCAGAGCCGGGCAAGAACCGTCTCGCTGTCAGTCATCCCGGGGCGTTTCCGCCTCCGTCCCTGTGGTGTCGGCGGCCGTCTCCTCACCCGTGCCGGATGCAGTCGCACTGGTTTCGACGATATCCGCGGCCTTTTCCGCAGGGGTCTCATCCGCCTCCTCCGCCTTGCGGAAGGGAACGCGCAGCAGATCGATACAGGCGGCCAGTTTCCCGCGCAGTTCATGGCGATGAACCACCATGTCCAGCATGCCGTGTTCCAGAAGATATTCGGCGCGCTGGAAACCTTCCGGCAGCTTTTCCCGGATCGTCTGTTCGATCACGCGCTGGCCGGCAAAACCGATCAGGGCGCCGGGCTCGGCGATGGCGATATCGCCGAGCATGGCGAAAGAGGCCGTCACCCCGCCGGTGGTCGGATCGGTGAGGATGACGATGAAGGGCAGCCCCGCCTCGCGCAGGCGGTGAACGATCACCGTGGTACGCGGCATCTGCATCAGGGAAATGATCCCCTCCTGCATCCGCATGCCGCCCGATGCCGAAATGGCGATGAAGGCGGAACGGGTGGCGAGCGCCCGTTCGGCCGCGGCAATGATCATTTCACCGGCCGCCGCCCCCATGGATCCGCCCATGAAAGCGAAATTCTGTGCCGCGATCACGGCGGGATTGCCGCCGATGCGCCCTTCCGCCGCCATGACCGAATCCTCGGCACCGGTCTTGGCGCGGGCCTCCTTCAGGCGGTCGGGGTATTTCTTCGAATCGCGGAATTTCAGCGGATCGGCCGGTGCGCCCGGAGCAGGCAGCATATCGTAGCGCCCTTCGTCGAAAAGAGCATCGAAGCGCTGTTTCGGCGACAGGCGCATGTGGTAATCGCAATGCGGACAGACCCATTGCGCCTGTTTCAGGTCGCGGTGAAAAATCATCTGCCCGCAATTGGAGCACTTTACCCACAGATTGTCGGGAATGTCACGCTTGCGCCCGAAAACGCTGATGCGCGGCAGAACGGAACGGGTCAGCCAGTTCATTTCACCGTTCCTCCGTTCTCATCTTCATTGCTTGCCTGTCCATCCTTGCGGGCATTGCGCACCCCATCGGCCAGGGCCTTCACCAGATCCAGTACCTCCCGCACCGCCGCATCCCGGTCAGGAGCATCGGCGAGACGGGCGATCAGCGCCGAACCGACAACGGCGGCATCGGCATGACGGGCAACGGCGGCGGCCTGTTCAGGCGTCTTGATACCGAAACCCACGGCAATGGGCAATCGGGTATGACGTTTGAGGCGCGCCACCGCCTCGCCCACCGCCTGCGTATCCAGCGCGGCGGCGCCGGTGATGCCGGTGAAGGAGACGTAATAGACAAAGCCGCTGGCATTGTTCAGTACGGCGGGCAGGCGCGCATCATCGGTGGTCGGGGTCGCCAGGCGAATGAAGTTGATATTCCTTTCCATTGCCGGCAGGCATAATTCGGGATCCTCTTCTGACGGCAGGTCGACGATGATCAGCCCGTCGACCCCGGCGGTGGCGGCATCCTCAAGAAAGGCGGGAACCCCGTAGCTGTAGATCGGATTGTAATACCCCATCAGGATGATCGGCGTCTCGTCGTCCTCCTGGCGGAAGCGGCGGACCATATCCAGGGTCCTGCGCAGGGTCATGCCCGCTTTCAGTGCCCGCAGCCCTGCCGCCTGAATGGCCGGACCATCGGCCATGGGATCGGTGAAGGGCATGCCGAGCTCGATCAGATCGGCGCCGGCGGCGGGCAGACCCTGCAGGATGCGGAAACTGGTCTCCGGATCCGGGTCGCCCGCCATGGTGAAGGTGACCAGCCCGGCACGTCCTGCCGTGGCCAGTTCGCGGAAACGTTTGTCTATCCGGGTTTCCTTCACAGCGATACCCCCAGCGCTTCGGCGACGGTGAAGATGTCCTTGTCTCCCCGTCCGCTCAGATTGACCAGAATGATGTGTTCCCGGGGCAGTTCGGGTGCCATCTTCGCCACCTCCGCCAGGGCATGGCAGGATTCGAGCGCCGGGATGATCCCCTCCAGCCGTGAGCATAGCTGAAAGGCTTCCAGCGCCTCTTCATCGGTGGCGGGCACGTATCTGGCCCGGCCGATATCGTTCAGCCAGGCGTGTTCCGGGCCGATGCCGGGGTAATCGAGTCCGGCGGAAATGGAATGGGCCTCGATGATCTGCCCGTCGTCATCCTGCAGCAGATAGGTGCGGTTGCCATGGAGCACCCCGGGCCGCCCGGCGGCGATGGAGGCCGCATGTTCGCCGGTTTCGATGCCCCGTCCCGCCGCCTCGACGGCGACAAGCTCGACCCCTTCATCATCGAG
>CAYXDL010000299.1:0-3719 GCA_964463775.1 uncultured Hyphomicrobiales bacterium | reverse complement strand
CCGGGAACGGAACAGGACGCGGGTATCGTGCAGAGGCCCGCGCCTTTTTCTGTTCCGGCCCTGTCCCGGTCGCCGCAGCCCTCTCCCTGTCATGGCGGCACCCGCGCACAATTGCGGCCTCGATTCTGTCCTAAGTCAATTTCCCTTCCCTCCCCGATAGGGTATGAAGAAGGAAGGAGGCCCGTTCATGAACGGATACCACATTTCGCCAACAGCCGGTTCCGGGAAAGTCATGCCTGTTCTCTATCTGCTGCGTCATGCCAAGTCGGACTGGAAGAATCCCGGGCTGACAGACCGCGCCCGCCCCCTGAATGCCCGCGGCCGCGAAGCCTGCGCCATCATCGGCGGCTATATGGGCAAACGTGGCATGCATCCCGACCATGCCCTGATCTCTCCGGCACGGCGCGCGGTGGAAACCTGGCAGCTTCTGCGCCATCACATCGATCCGCCACGCAGGGAAGAGCTGGCGGAAGACGCCTATCTCGCCGATTGGCAGACCCTGGCCGACATCATCGAGGATGTGCCCGAGGGAACGGACAGTGCCATTCTGATCGGTCATAACCCCGGCATGCATGATCTGGCCCTGCACCTGGCGGGAGAGGCAGCCGATCCGGAACTGGAGAGAAAATTCCCCACCGCCGCTCTGGCCATATTCAGCATTGACGGCCCCTGGACCGATTTCAGCCGCCATGCACGGCTGAAAGATTTTGTCACACCGCGCCGGATCGTCCGCGACAAATAGCTTCCCCTCAGATAGCCCACCAGCATTCGCCAATCCCTCCGATTAACCGCATTTGGCCGCATCGCCACCTTCCCCCAATCCGGGCTTTCAATTTAAATACATATCACAGTAGTTTTATGCGTATTTAAAGATACGACCATATAGAAACCTGCTTTTTCCCTGATCGGGATCCCCGCAAAACCGCGCCGGCAAACAGGGGCCGAGGTTGCATGCCTGTCGCCGGATGGGCTACATTTCGCCTGAGGCCGAGCACAATAAGCCCCGGCTCCGGCCGGGAAACGAAGCGATGGATGGGTATGGGCGAAGCACAGGGCATCACGGCAACAGCACCGAATCCGGATATCAATATCCGCCGGGTCCGTGAAAGCGACCTCGAACATGTGGTGGCACTGGATCAGCGGGTGACCGGCCTGGCCAAGCCCGATTACTGGCATGACATTTTCGAACGCTACACCCGGCGCAGGATAAAGGAGCGCTTCTTCCTGATTGCCGAACCCGTCAGAGGGGAAACGGATTTCCCGCTGCTCGGCTTCATCGTCGGCGAGGTACGCGCCTGGGAATTCGGATCCCGCCCCTGCGGATGGATTTTCGCCTTCTCCGTCGAGCCGGACACCCGCCAGCAGGGTATCGGCGAACGCCTTTTCGAGGCGATTTCAGATGAATTCCGCTCTATCGGCATCGGCACCATGCGCACCATGGTTGAACGCCGAAACCAGCTGCATATGGCGTTCTTCCGCAGCGAAGGCATGGTCGCCGGTCCTTATATCCAGCTGGAGAAGGATCTGGACGACTGAACGGTTTCCCGTCCGGAGCGCAGAGAAGGATCAGATGAAACTACAGATATCGAGCCGCCTGGCGATCTACGCCCTGCTGGAACTGGCCGCCGACCCGCAAAAACAGATGTCGGTGGCTGAAATCGGCGAAAAATACGGCGTATCCTCCCACCACCTGGCCAAGGTCATGCATACGCTGGGCAGGGCCGGGCTGGTGCGCTCCATTCGCGGCGTCGGTGGCGGCTACAGTTTCTGCGGCAACGCCCGGAGAACGACATTGCTCGACGTCATCGCCCTGTTCGAGGAGATCGCCGCCCCCGGCGAAGAGACGGTGCGCCCCGCCCGTGCCACCGATGCCGAATGGGCGCTGGATCAGGTACTGGATGAAATCGACGATATCGTCCGCGCGACGCTCGGCTCCATCACCATCGCCACGATGCTCAAGCAAATGGCGCGGCGTAAAAGGGCGGTGGCACGCGATACCGCCGCCGCAAAGGTCTGATTATGGCATCATCCGGGAATGACAGCCGTTACTTCAGGTACGACCTTTCCGGGATGCTTCGGCATGGCTGTCCGGCGGAAAGGGGGGAATTGATCATGGGAAAGCCCCTGTTTTATGATTATAATTAGAAGTATAATCGTATGATAATACCTATATAATCACAGACGGGGAGGAGGAGTATGGTATTGCCACGGCAATACAATGCCGTCGACGATTTCGTCGACCGCAATGTGAGGGAAGGCAACGCGGACAGGATCGCCTTTGCGGGGTCCGGCCAGGTCATGAGCTATGGCGATCTGCAGCGTGCCACGAAGCGCATGGCCAATGTGCTCGAAAATCTGGGTATCCGGCGCGAAACCCGCATCGCGGTGCTGATGTTCGACACGGTCGATTACCCGGTCGTCTTCTGGGGCGCCCTGCGCGCCGGTATCGTTCCCGTCTGCCTGAACACCCTGCTGACCAGCGAACAATATCATTACATGCTCGCCGACAGCCGCGCCCAGGCCCTGTTCGTCTCGGAAGCGCTGCTGCCCGTGGTCGCGCCGGTTCTCGACCGTCTTGATGCGCTGGAGCATGTCGTCATCGTCGGGGAAAACGGCGGCGGACGGGCGGTGCTTGCCGATCTGCTGGCAGGGGCAAAGGATGAATACGAAACCGCGCCCACCTGTGCCGATGAAACCGCGTTCTGGCTCTATTCCTCCGGCTCCACCGGCGACCCCAAGGGGGTACGCCATGTGCATTCCAGCCCCATCTATGTCGCCACGCACTACGGGCGCGGCATCCTTGGCATAAAGCAGGACGATGTCTGTTTTTCCGCCGCCAAGCTGTTCTTTGCCTATGGGCTGGGGGCGTGAATGTTCATTCCCATGTCGGTCGGCGCCAGCACCGTCCTTCTGGCGGAACGACCGACGCCGCAATCGGTTCTGCAAACCATGAAGGCCCATAACCCGACGCTGTTCTTCGGGGTGCCCACCCTGTATGCCGCCATGCTGGCCGATCCGGCCTGCCGGCCGGAAAATGCCTCCGCGCGGCTGCGCCTTTGCGTCTCGGCAGGCGAGGCCCTGCCCGAGGAAATCGGCAAATCGTGGAAAAAGCGCATGGGTGTCGATATTCTCGACGGCATCGGCTCGACGGAAATGCTGCATGTGTTCCTCTCCAACCGTCCCGGCGATATCCGATACGGCACATCAGGCAGGGAATTTGACGGTTACGAACTGCGCCTGGTGGATGAGGACGGCAACGAAGTCGGCACCGACGAAATTGGCGAGTTGCTGGTCAGGGGTGATTCAGCCGCCGATGGCTACTGGAACCAGCGGGCCAAATCCCGTGCCACCTTCCTCGGGGAATGGACGCGTACCGGCGATAAATACACCCGCGACAAGGACGGCTATTATCATTACTGCGGGCGCACGGACGACATGTTCAAGGTCGGCGGGCGCTGGCTTTCACCCTTCGAGGTCGAACAGGCGCTGGTCGCCCATCCCGCGGTGCTGGAGGCGGCCGTCGTCGCCTATGAGGACGAGGATGAACTGATCAAGCCCAAGGCTTTTGTGGTGCTGAGCGCCTCGGTCGAAATCAGCGAGGATGAGCTTTTCATAACCCTGAAAGAGCATGTCAAAGCCGCCATCGGGCCATGGAAATATCCGCGCCTGATCGAATTCGTCAGCGAACTGCCCAAAACCGCCACCGGCAAGATCCAGCG
>CAYXDL010000298.1:0-3721 GCA_964463775.1 uncultured Hyphomicrobiales bacterium | reverse complement strand
AATTCTGGCAAGCTGCATGGCCCTGATTTATAGTGATTGCGGACCGTTTTCAATATCCGGAGCCCCGATGCGCGCCAAATCTTTTTTGTGCCTGGCCGCCATTCTGCCATTGCTGGTGTTTTTCGTGCCCGGCGCCCATGCCGGGGAAGACAGCGGCTATGCCCGTGCCATCCGCCACTATGAGGCAGGCCGTTTCGATGAGGCACGGGCCATATTCCTTGCCCTTGCCGATGACGGAAGGGCGGAGGCGGAATTCATGCTCGGCGTTCTGTATTTCTATGGCAAGGGCGTGGATCAGAGCTCCAAGAACGCGGCCCTGTGGTTTTACCGCGCCGCCGAACAGAACGATGCCAATGCCCAGCTCGCCCTCGGTTCCCTGCATATAAGGGGGATCGGGGTACGCCAGAATCTGGGCAGGGCCTATATGTGGCTGACCCTGGCGGCCGGGAACGGCCCGCCGCCGGTTGCCCAGCGCGCGCGCCTGCTGCTGCAGGAGATCACCCCGCTGATGAGGGATGCGGAACTGGAAGACGCCATGACGGCCGCAGCATCCTGGACCCCCCGCTCAAGGGGAATAGGCACAGCCGCGCAATAGAGATAAATTTTATTTATTCCTTCACCATGCATTAACTTCGCTCCGCCATAATGCCCAAGTAATCGGAAAATCGACTACTCGGGCAGGAAGGAGGCGGAGAATGAAACAGCATATCGGCATTTTCCTTGGTTTTGCCGCCGCGATGATCCTGGTGGCGATGACCGTTGGCGGCCATTCCTCACGCGCCGACATGCCGGATACGGTTAAAACGGTCATGAGCTTTCCCTCCACCTCCCCCTGAGCACATCATTCAGGACAGAGGCGGGAGGCAACGCCAGAACCAGCCAGCAACGAAAAACCCCGGCGCATTGCACCGGGGTTTCGTTTTACGCCGGACTCCTCCGGAAGGCTCAGTGCCGGAGGCTATTCATCCACATCCGCGGCAACGGACATCTTGACGATTTCGTCCGGGTCAATGACCACGCCATTGCGTGAGGGGTCGCCCTTTTTGATCATATCGACGAATTCCATGCCTTCGACCACCTCGCCCCAGATGGTGTACTGCCCGTCCAGCCATGGGGCATCGTCCAGAACAATAAAGAACTGGCTGTCAGCGCTGTCCACATCCTGAGCACGGGCCATCGACACCACGCCGCGTACGTGCTTGGCATCGGAAAATTCGGCTTTCAGCTTCTGCCCGGAACCGCCGGTGCCGTTGCGGTTCGGATCGCCCGTCTGGGCCATGAAACCCTCGATCACGCGATGAAACGGCAGGCCGTCATAAAATCCCTGACGGGTCAGTTCCTTGATTCTTGCCACATGGTTGGGGGCAAGGTCCGGCCGCAGTCTGATCTTTACACGGCCATATTCGAGATCCAGATAAATCATGTTTTCCCTGTCGGTTTCTGCCAGCGCACGGCCCGAAGGCTGTACGGCGGCGGCAATGAACGTCCATGCAAGCAGCATCAGGAAAAAAGCGCCAGCACGTCTCATAAACACACCTCGATACCTGTCGTTACATGGTCCGCTTATACTAGGCCCGCCACCGGCCAAGTCCACGGAATTCTCATCCGGTGGCGGGGAAACGGATTTCCCGCCCCTCACGCCGTTGTTACGGGTTTTGAGGCGGCCTACCCGCCAGCCACGGCTATGATGGCCTCTGCCGGTACCACAGAAGGATGCGAACCATGCCCGCCATGAAACAGATTCTGCCAGCATTTGCCGCCATGATGTTTTTCGTCCTTACGGCCGCGTCGCCGGCACGCGCCGGAGAGGCGACAGTGCTCAGGGGTGATCTGCTGATCCTCGACGGCCAGCGCCACCGTCTGGCCGGCATCGAAGCCCCGGCACCGGGACAGGCATGCATTCTGCGCGGGCGCACTATCGATTGCGGGCGTATCGCCGCCAGCCAGCTGATGGATCTGACTGCCGGGGCCGATGTGCAATGCCGGCGACGCAGCGATGGCATGTCGGTCTGCACCTCCGATGGCTATGACCTGTCCGAAGGCATGGTTCATACAGGCTGGGCACGGGCCCTGAATGACAAAAGACGTACACTGGAACTGGCGGCGCGCGCGGCCCGCCGCGGCATGTGGCGGACGGTGCCGGTTACGGATAAAACCAAGTGATACGCCTATAAAATAATTTATAAACAATATATTATAACGCAATATTGACAATATGGTTAAGACTGGGAGAGCCCCCATCAAATTTGCTGATATTTCAGCTTGACCACACAGGCCCGCCCCCCTATTTTCTGCCTGCCTTTCGTGGGGGCCCGTAGCTCAGCTGGTAGAGCAACTGACTTTTAATCAGTAGGTCACAGGTTCGAACCCTGTCGGGCTCACCACTTTTTCCGCATATTTTCCCATACAATCCTTCCGGGCGGCGTTGTCAGCCCGGCATTGGTATGACGGTT
This sequence comes from uncultured Hyphomicrobiales bacterium, assembly GCA_964463775.1. Taxonomy (GTDB): domain Bacteria; phylum Pseudomonadota; class Alphaproteobacteria; order Minwuiales; family Minwuiaceae; genus JALXAG01. The sequence continues at coordinate 1,268 of CAYXDL010000298.1, read as the reverse complement.
TCCGCCATTACCGTTGCGTGGCATTATCTCATCATGTCACTCCCCCTTCGTTCCATGACAGAGCTTCTTCACAGGAAGGCGGATTTGCGGTATTATTTTAGGCATAAAAAAAAACGATCCGGAGCGGCATCGATGAAACGCACGGCTTGCCTTGCTTGGCTTTGCCTTGCCTTAAGCCTGCCTCTCTGGCCGGCAACGGTCAGGGCCGGCGTCAATGACGGCATCGCGGCATACAGCCGCGGCGATTATGCTACAGCCCTGCGCGAATTCAGGGCCGCGGCCAATGCGGGCAATGCCTCAGCCCAGCACAATCTCGGCTTCCTGTACATGAACGGAAAGGGCATTGCACAGAATTACAAGCAAGCTGCTGAATGGTTCCGCAAGGCCGCCGAGCAGGGAAAAGAGGAATCCCAGCACAATCTCGGCTTTCTTTACCTGAACGGCCTTGGCGTTCCCCGGAGCTATGCCGAAGCGGCGAAATGGTTCCGCAAGGCCGCCGAACAGGGAAGAGCTGAATCCCAATATAATCTCGGGCTGCTGTATTATGAGGGCCGGGGCCTGCCGCGGGATTACAAAAAGGCCCTGAAATGGTTCCTCAGGGCAGCGGATCAGGATTATGCCGCTGCCCAGGGTGTGCTTGGCACCATGTATTCCAAAGGTCTGGGCGTGGCCAGGAACCCTCAGAAGGCCATCAAATGGCTCCGTATGGCAGCCAGCCGCGGCAATATCCAGGCCCAAAAGGACCTTGGCCGTATATATTACGAAGGTCAGGGCGTTCCCCGTAATTTTGTGAAGGCTTATTACTGGCAGGCCGCCGCAGCGGCGAAAGGCGATGAAACGGCCCGGAAAATGCTGCGCGACCTTTCCAGGGCCATGAGCCCACAGCAGATTGCCGAAGCCCGCAAACTCGCCAGGCGATGGAACAGGCCCCGCTAGAGGCGGCCCCGGCCGCCACAATCACCCGTCCTTATCTTCTGTCGCCTTTTGCCGCCGCGGCTGAGACCGGAAAGTCCCCTCACCCGTCGCCCAGCAACCAGGAGCGCATGGCGATATTGACCGTTCCCGGATCCTCCAATGTCGACAGATGCCCACAATGGGGAACGATGCGCAGCGAGGAATGCGGGATAAGCGCATGCATTTCGCGATGGGCCTCAACCGGCGTCAGGGCGTCATCCTCGCCGCAGAGAATGAGAGTCCTGCAACGATAATGGGGCATGTCGGGGCGGCTGTCCGGACGGGCGAGTATCGCTTTCTGCTGGCGCAGGAAG
>CAYXDL010000297.1:0-3730 GCA_964463775.1 uncultured Hyphomicrobiales bacterium | reverse complement strand
GCGCTGCTGTCCTGCCCGTCGGATCCGGCGATGATTTCGCCGAGTGCCCCGACAATGGCCCGCGCCGCCGTTTCCGCCGGCATCGGACGGAAACAGCCTTGTCCGATCCCCTCTTCGAGGACCTTGCGGAAATGGGCACGGTAACGGGCGCGGAAGCGCAGCCTTTCCTCTTCCAGTATGGGATCGAGCGGCTCTGCCGTCAGGGCCGGTGCGATTTCCCGGGACCGTTCCGCGCGGTCGAGGAAGGTGGAAACCATGGCGGCAAGTTTTTCATCCGGTGCCAGGGCGGATGCGGCCAGATCGGCGATAACCGCAAGCTCGCGCCCGGAAATAATGCGGAAAAGTTCGACAAACAGATCGTTGCGCGAGGGGAAATAGCGGTAGATGGCCCCGGTGGACAGCCCGGCCCCGGCAGCAATGGCACTGACTTTCGTGCCGGAGAAGCCATGGCTGCGCATCAGCGCCTCCGCCGATTTCAGAATGGCCTGCCGGTTGGCGGCAAGGCGGGCATTGATTTTCTCGGTACGACGATAAGCCATAAAGTGAACCTCCGTTCACATTATGGTGCGTCAAAACAATCCTGATAGCAAGGGGGAAGCGAAATGAAATGGTTGTCAGTGCTGCCGGCGGGCCGTGCCCGGGGGCGGAGCGTGCATGTTCTCCCGCCCCTCGGCGATCAGGGCACGGGTTGCCGTCTCGATCCTGGATTCGAGGATTTGCATGAATTCGCGCCGTGGCAGGCCGGGGGGGATGGGCTCCAGATATTCCAGAACAATGGTGCCGGGGCATTTGTCGATCTTCCGTCGCGGCCAGTACAGGCCGGAATTGACGGCAACGGGAACCACGGGCAGTTTCAGATCGCGATACAGGGCGGCCACGCCCGGCAGGTAGGGGTTCGGCTTGTCGGGCGAGGATCGCGTGCCTTCAGGGAAGATCACGATGTTCCGTCCTGTCGCGGCGATGGCGCGGGCATCGTGCAGCATCCGGCGCAGGGCCCTGGCATGGGCCGAGCGGTCCACGGGCAGCATCCTCACCTTCAGCGCATACCAGCCATAGAGGGGAATGTAGAGCAGTTCCTTTTTCAGCACGATTGCCGGATCGTCGATGATCGCATGCCAGATCACCGTATCCCAGGCTGACTGGTGCTTGCTGGCGATCAGGACCTGTTCATCGGGGAGGTTTTCAATGCCGCGTATTTCATAGCGGATACCGGCGAGATGACGCAGCAGGAACATCGTCCCCCGTGCCCACAGATGCTGGAAGAACACGCAGACCCGCCGGGGCAGCACCAGTGTCGGCAGCATGATCAGGGCCATGAAGCCCGACCACAGGTAAAAGGCGATGTTGAACAGGTGGGAACGGAGTTTCTGGATCATTTCATGCCCTGATGTTTATTCTGCAACCGTCGGGCGGCCCGCATTGCCCTGGTGCGGCCGTCCTTTATCGCATATGGGGCGGGCGGCTGTCCTGAAAGGATGCCCTGAGCAGGCTGAACAGATATTTGTTGAATTCGCCGCTTACCACCCAGGCGGTCCGCGGCCAGGCCCACCATTGGCGCAGCCTCAGCCCCGGCGGATTCACGGGGCGGGGTATCAGGTGCGTTCCCGGCAACAGGCGCTGCAGTTCCAGCAGGGCGCGGGGCATGTGATAGGAGGCGGTAACGATGAAAAGCGCGTCATAACCGCCCTTCCGTGCCCAGTCCGCGGCTTCGCGGGCATTGCCGGCGGTATCGCGGGCCTTGTCGCCCAGATCGACGCAGCAGTCGAACAGGTCCTTCTCCGCCCCCATGGCCTGGCGCAGCCCCTCTTTGGTCATGCTAGGATTGACGCCGGAAATCAGCAGCCGTTCACCGACGCCGCGGCGCAGCAGATCCAGCCCGCGATACAGGCGATCGGATGTGCCGGTGAGCACGACAATGCCGGTACGTCCTGCGGCCGGGGGCGGTTCGACCGGGGTGGCGGCATGGTTGATGAAACGCAGGAACGCGCCCAGCCACATGGCGGCTGCAATGGCGATGGCGGTCATGGCCGCTTTCAGCCAGCGTCTGCCACTGTTGCGCCTGCCTGCAAATAATCTCAACTGACATCCCCCGCCCTGTTGGTGCGGAGAATATAATCCACCGTGGCGGTAAGATCATCATGGATCTTCACCGGCAGGGGCAGGGGGGGCAGGCCTTCCCGTTCCGTCCGCCGCCCGTGGCCGGTGCGCACCAGCATCGGCGGGCAGCCTGCGGCGCAGGCCGCCTGCAGGTCGCGCAGGCTGTCGCCGATAAAGGGGGTCTGTTCGGGGCGGGCGGCGAAGTCTTCCAAAGCCTCATACAGCATGCCCGGTGCCGGCTTGCGCCGTTCCGTCGCCGCCCATGGCGGATCCGGGCAGACATAGATCCGGTCTATGCGCGCGCCGGCGGCAGCCAGAAGCGCCTGCATGTGTTCATGAATGTCCTTCAGCCGGGCCTCATCGATCAGCCCGCGGCCGATGCAGCCCTGATTGGTGATGACGGCGATGCGGTATCCCGCCCGGTTCAGCCGTGCGATGGCATCGGCGGCCCCGTCGATCAGGATCATTTCCTCCGTCCTGGTGACGTAATCGCCGCGTTCCTCGTTGATGACGCCATCGCGGTCGAGCAGGACCAGCATCATTCCTCCTCCCGGCGCAGGGCGGACAGAACCGCCAGCCGGGCGGTCAGCGATGTGATCAGGGCGATCAGCGCCGGCATCAGGGCCACGGCGATCCATCCGGCAAGGCCGGGCCATGGCGCCGGCAGCAGGGTGGCGTCCATCCGTTCAAAGGCATAGGCAGTCAGCCACAGAATGATGGCGCCGAGCAGAGCGCCGGGAAGGGCACCGGCAAGGGCGCGGGTAAAAAACACATTCTGGAAGGCGGCGGCAATATAACGGTCGGTGGCGCCGATAAGATGCAGAATGCCTATGGTCCGCCGGTGTCCGGCCAGCAGGGCACGGGTGGCGAACAAGGCGGTCAGCGCGGCGATGCCGATCAGTGAGAGGGCGGCCAGCGCGGCGATGGTGCGAATCAGGACAGCGAGGCGCTGCAGCGATTGCAGGGTCGCCTGAGCACCGGTGATGCGAATGGCGGCATTGCTTTCGCGCAGGCGTGCCTCCAGCGCCGCCAGATCGACCTGGCCTTCACTGATGGTAAAATCGATCAGGCGCGGCAGGGGCAGTTCCTCCTGTGCCAGATCACCGATCCATGGGGTCAGAATGGTGCGGATCTCATTTTCGCCGACCGGCAGGGCGGTGATGACGCCGGGCGTATCGAGCAGGATTTTCATCACCTCCTCGCTGGCCTGTTCCATGTTCATCCCTTCCTGATAGGGGATTTCCACGGTTGCCTTGCCGGTCAGGCTGTTGTTCCAGTCCCCGGTCATGGTCAGGATGCCGAAAAAGCCGCCGGCGGCGAGGACGGACAGGAAGCTCATGATCGCCATGATCACCGGCAGCAGCGCGGTGGCCCGGTCCCGGCCCAGGGCCAGGGGTGCGCGGTTCGGATTGTGGTTCTTCCATATCATGGTGCCGGAGCCTCGCCATATTCGGCGCCGCTGAAGGGGCCGTCCAGCACCCCGCCATGCAGGCGCAGCACCGGATAATCGAAGCGGCGGATCAGGGCCCGGTCATGGGTGGCGACCAATACCGTGGTGCCATGGCGGTTCAGTTCGGCGAACAGGCGCATCAGCTTCAGCGCCATTTCCTCGTCCAGATTGCCGGTCGGCTCG
>CAYXDL010000296.1:2617-3738 GCA_964463775.1 uncultured Hyphomicrobiales bacterium | reverse complement strand
AAAGCCTCGCTCATGAGCGGCACGCATTCGGGGAACAATGCCGCACCCTGTATTCCGCCCTCAGCCATGAGTTGCGCACGCCGCTGAACAGCATGATCGGCTTTCTTGAATGTTTCGAGCACGAAATATACGGCCCTCTCGCCAACAAGCATTACCGGAATGCCAGCCGCGATCTGCTGCAGGAGGCCCGCGCCCTGCTCGAACGCCTGCAGATCATGCTGCAACTGGCCCGGGGGAAAGAAACCCCGGAAAAGGAAAAAAACGGATGGCACATATGGCCCGTCACCGATCTGATCAGGGGTGCACTGCGCCTTCTGAGACATGAGCGCCGCCTTCCCGCCCCCTGTGTGAATACCCCGCTGCCCGACGATCTGGCCATGGCATGCGACGGTGAACTGATGAAATGCTGCTTCGCCCGGCTGATCCTGGCCATAATGGAAGCCGCGCCCGGAACCATCTGCATCAGCCTTGAACCCGCCATGACCGGCGATAAGGAAAGCATCGCCCTGATCATCACCCGGGAAACGCCTTCCCGGGGCTGTACAGGCGATCGTCATACCGATGGAGCCGGTACCGGGCATCCGTTGGGTGGCGAGGCTGCCGACAGTCCCGGCCTCGCCCTTGTGCGCGAAATCATTGCCCGCCATGGCGGCCGGCTATTGCTGCGCACAGACGACGCAGGATGTCCTCAGGCCATATGCCATCTGCCGCGTGCCGCCACGCCGTCCTGACGGCAATCAGCCCCTGCCTGTCCGCTCCTTCCGAAGCGCCTCGGGTGTTGGCCCGCCCGTGGCCCAGTCCAGAAGCTGCACCAGATGCAGAACCGGCATTTCGCCTCCCGCGGCAATCTGGGTGATGCAGCCGATATTGCCTGCCACGACGACATCGGCACCGGTATGGCGCAGATTGCCGAGCTTGCGTTCCTTCAGCCGTCCGGCAAGCTCCGGCTGCATGATGTTATAGGTACCGGCGGAACCGCAGCACAGATGGGCCTCCGCCGGCTCGGCGACATCGAAGCCGGCGGCCCTGAGCAGATCTTTCGGAACGGAGCGTATCCTCTGCCCGTGCTGAAGGGAGCAGGCGGCATGATAGGCAACCTTCACTCCCCTGACGCGTTCGGG
>CAYXDL010000296.1:0-2607 GCA_964463775.1 uncultured Hyphomicrobiales bacterium | reverse complement strand
GTTCGGGCACCACGGGCCAGGAGGCGGGATCAAGTCTGGCCAGCACCTCGCTGACATCCATGGCCAGCCCGGCAATCGTTGCTGCATCCGCCGCCATTCCGGCATCATCCGCAAGCAGGGTGGCGTAATCCTTGACCGTGGTGCCACAGCCGGACGCATTGATCAGAACCGCATCCAGCGGCTCCCGCCGGTGTAACGCCATCCAGGCTTCGGTATTGCGCCGCGCATCGCGTTTCGCCGCATCGCTCTTGCCCATGTGATGGGTCAGCGCGCCGCAGCAGCCGCTGCCGGGGGCAATTTCGATTTCGCATCCCAGCCGGGTCAGCAGCCGGATTGTCGCCTCGTTGATTTCCGCATCCAGCACCCGTTGCGCACAACCCGTCAGCATGGCCACCCGCAACCGCCGGGGCGCTGACGCCTTTTTCACACCGGGGCTATCGGCATCCGAGGATGCCGGAAGGCGGGACGGCGCCAGATCGAGCATGGCGGCAAGCCGTCGCGGCATCAGCCGTTTCAGCGGCCGGGCCAGCAGTGCCGCCCGCAATGCCAGCCGGAACAGAGCCGGGCGGGGCAGAACCAGCGCCAGCAGGGCGCGCAGCGTCCGCTCCGCCAGGGGGCGACGATGATGGGTTTCGATATGTTCACGGGCCAGATCGACCAGATGCATGTAATCCACCCCCGACGGGCAGGTGGTCATGCAGGACAGACAGGACAGGCAGCGATCCACATGGGTGACCGTCTCTTCCGTCACCCGGCCTTCCTCAAACATCGCCTTGATCAGGTATATGCGCCCGCGTGGACTTTCGCGTTCATCGCCCAGCAGAACATAGGTGGGGCAGGTGGCGGTGCAGAAGCCACAATGGACGCAGTTGCGCAGAATATCATTGGCCCTGGCAATGGCCGGATCGGCAAGCTGGGCAAGGGTGAAACTGGTCCGCATCAGAGAGACCCCATCCGTTCGCCACAAAGGATATGCTTCGGATCGAAGGCTTCGCGCACCCGCCTTTCCAGCGCCGCCAACGGTGCCGGGCGCGGATGAAAAACCGGGATCCGTCCGCGGATCTCCGCGGGGGCACGGAACAGCATTGCCGTTCCGCCAGCCGCTTCGGCACGCTGGCGCAGCCGGGCCGCCAGATCCACGGCCTGTTCTTCTGTAACCGGATCATGGGCCAGCCAGACCAGCCCGCCGCCCCAATCGGCGAGGCTGCGCCCCCCCGCAACCAAAGCGGAAAGATCCGCCGCCAGAGCCGAGCCGGAAAAAGGCGGGACCGTAAAGCGCCATACCCATTGCGTGACATCATGGAAAAGGCGCAGATCACGGATATCGCGCCACAAGGCAAGGCTTTCATCCCTGTCCACTTCCCGGCAGCCCCCATCGTCCAATCCGGAAAGCGCCGCCGCCCGTTCCGCCATGGCCGGGGCGTTTCCTTCCAGACGCATGAGCACGCGCCCCTCCCCGCCGTTACCGCGCGGCAGCCAGGCCAGGCCCTCAGGACTGTAAGGGGTGTTGGCGGCATCGCGCATCAGGCGCGCTGCCTTCTCATGGCCGGAACAGGGAAAAACCAGCGTACGCACATCGATCGGCGCGGGCAGCACCTTGAAGCTGATTTCCGTCATTACCGCCAGGGTTCCGTAACTGCCGCAGAGCAGCTTTGCCAAATCGTATCCGGTCACATTCTTGACCACCCGGCCGCCGGTTCTGAAGCCCTCTCCCCGCCCGGAAATCCCCCTGGCCCCCAGCAGATGATCGCGGGCGGCACCGCTGCGCGGGCGGCGCGGACCGGCCAGATTGCAGGCGAAGACGGCGCCGATGCTCTGCGCCCTGGCATCCTCTTCCAGCAGGAAGCTGGTATCCATCGGTTCGAAGGCCAGCATCTGGTTTTTTTCCGCCAGCGCCGCCTCCACCTCCTGACGCGGGGTTCCGGCCATGGCCGTCATCACCAGCTCCGCCGGTTCATAGGAAACGATCCCCCGGCAATCGCGCATATCCAGAACCGCGCCGGCGACAAACGGATGCCCCAATGCGCGTTTGGTGCCGCCACCGGCCACATCCAGCACATTTTCCGATGCCACGGCCCACTGAACCGCGGCGCGTACCTCCTCATCGGTACGCGGACGGAGAATTTCGCTCATGCTCAGAACCTCGGAATATCAGGGAAAGGCATGCGCCCGCCATGAATATGCATCCGCCCCAGTTCGGCACAGCGATGCAGTACCGGAAACACCTTGCCGGGATTGAGCAGGCCTTGCGGATCGAAAGCGCATTTGACGCGCTGTTGCTGTTTCAGATCCTCTTCGGAGAACATCGTCCCCATGAGATCGCGTTTTTCGACACCAACGCCATGTTCCCCGGTCAGCACCCCGCCGACCTCGACACACAGCTTCAGAATCTCGGCGCCGAATTCCTCGGCCCTCTCCAGCTCGCCGGGATTGTTGGCGTCATACAGGATAAGGGGATGAAGGTTGCCGTCCCCGGCATGAAAGACATTGGCAACACGCAGGCCGAATTGCGCCGACATTTCCGCCATCCGGCTCAGAACCTCCGGCAGGCGGTGGCGGGGAATGGTGCCGTCCATGCAATAATAATCCGGCGATATTCTGCCGACG
>CAYXDL010000295.1:0-3752 GCA_964463775.1 uncultured Hyphomicrobiales bacterium | reverse complement strand
ACAGATACCGCCCCATATACGGATAACCGGCAATCGGCAGGCAGCGGCCCAGGCCAAGGGATGCGCCTCATCCTCCGGAACAGCAGCAAACTGTCACATGCTGCGGTTGTTTCAGCCGCCTTGCGGACGTTCCGGATTTTTGCCCGCACCATTTCCGGGGCCACGGGGGCGCCGCGGTTTTTCCGGCATGCAGCGGAAAGCCTCTTCCAAGGCCCGGCGGATGGCCGACGGATATGTGATATCCGGCAGGACCTTCTGATCCCTTACCCAGTTGAGAAACAGGATCCGGGCTTCCTCCTCGCTGAAACGCGGCGGCGGGCAATAGCGGCGCAGATCCGGCCGCTTGTAAGCAATCATGTTGTCGGCACCGACGATGGCGCCAATCAAATTGCGGCAGATGTAAAGCGGACGGCGGCTTGGTGCCTCGCACAGGCGGATGAATTCCCGCAGGGACTCCCCCTCCCGGGGGGCGGGAAAAACCACGGATGGCCACAGCGCCAGAAGCAGCGCCATGACCACGGCCAGCCTGTGCGGAGACACCATCTTCTCATGCGGCGCCAATTGCCGGTTGCTCGTCTGCTCACCCATCCCCGGATTATGCCACAGCAGACAACCTCAGCCAAACCGGTCCGCCAGACGATACCAGCCATAGGCCCCGCGCAGCCAGGCCTTGCGCAGGACAGGTAACGGAAAGGGAGGCAAGGGATGCCGCAACAGGGCGGGAACCGCCTCCTCCATCGTCAGCACCCCTGCCGCCACCTTCCCGATCCGGGCGCCGAGCCAGCTTGCCATGGCCACGCCATTGCCATGATAGGCCAGGGCATGGAAAAAACCCGGCGTCCCTTCGAACATCCCGGCATGGGGAAGCAGATCACGCGCCAGGCAGACAAAACCCTGCCAGAAATGCGTAACGGGAACATGGCGCCAGGCGGGAAAATACAAACCGATCTGCCGCTGCAACCGTTGGCGGATATGATGCGCTTCTCCTGGCGCGCCGCTCAGCCCGCCACGCCCGCCCATCAGCAGGCGCCCGCCCGGCAGCAGACGAAAATAATGCAGCAGGTGGCGGCTGTCATAGGCCATGATTTCCCCCTTCCAGCCCTGGGCGGCCATTTCCGCCGCCTCAAGCGGCCGCGTCACGACAATGGAGGAAAGAACCGGCAGCAGCCCGCTGTCCGTCTCCCGGCGCAGGCCGCGCGGGGTATAGCCGTTCCCTGCCAAAACGACCCTGTCTGCCCGCACGGCACCGCGCGCCGTCTGCAGCTCGAAGCCGCCGCCTGCCGGAATGACCGCCGAAACGGGGCAATTTTCTGCGATTCGCCCACCCGCCGCCAGCACCTGCCGGGCCAGCGCATGCACATATTTCAACGGGTGCAGCCCGAACCCCGCCCGAACATAACGGGCGCCATAAACCCCTGAAACCGCATATCCCTCACGGTGCAGATCGGCCATATCCAGCAGGCGGGCATCATCTTTGCCCGTCTGGCGCTGCATGCGCCGCCATTGACGGCGGCTGTGCGCCAGTTCCAGCTCGCCCTCGCCGCTCATGTCACAGTTGTCATCCATACCGGCAATCAGACGGCGCACATGGCCGATGGCATCGTACTGCGCCTGGCGGAAAGCATCCGCCTGTGCCTCGCCATAACGGCGCATCAGTGTTTCGTGATCATGCATCGAGGAGCCAAGACAACAGAAACCACCATTGCGCCCTGAAGCCCCCCAGCCGGTGGTGGCCGCCTCCAGCACCAGCACGTCACGCCCGGCGCGCGCCAGTTCCAGCGCCGCGTTCAGACCCGTATAGCCACCGCCGATGACGGCCACCGCCACACGGGACGGCAATGAGGACATGAGCTGAAGGGGCAACACCCCGGCACTGTCCCGCCAGTAAGATGCCGGCGGCACATCGCGGGCGTATTGGCTGGAATGATAAGCGGCTGTCATCCGGATTCCGTCCTCAAAGGTTGTTTATTGTATAAAATGACGAAAAAATACAATAGAAAGGATTGCGGTGAAACGTTATTGATAGTGATCCGGCGCTTCCGCCGGGGACGGTTACAGTGCAGGGTAAAGCACCATCCTCCGGCCCCGAAATCACAAAAGCGGAACCCGGCCCCTCAGCGGCGGCAATGGCACAGGAACGATGACGAAGGCGGACCATCCGGACATGAACAGGCGCGAAGATGAAAGACGGGCATTTCTGATCCGTCACGGCATCGACCCCGCCGGTGCGCAGGCTCTGCCCGCCGATGCCTCGGCGCGGCGCTACTTCCGCCTTCCCGAAGGCCCGTCAGGCCCCTGCCTACTGATGGATTGTCCGCCGGGGGCGGAGGATCCGCAGGCCTTCCGCCTTGTCGCCGATCATCTGCGCCACCTTGGCCTTTCAGCCCCGAAAGTTTATGAGGCCGACATGAACAGTGGCTTCCTGCTGATCGAAGATTTCGGCCGGAACACCTATACGCGGCTGCTCGATGCCGGCGCAGAGCCGGAACCACTCTATCGTCTGGCCATCGATGCGCTGCTGCATCTGCACAGCGCGAAGGATGCAACCCGCGCGGATCTGCCCGTCTATGATACCGCGCTGCTGTGTGAAGAAGCCCTGCTGCTGGTGGACTGGTTCCTGCCGGCCCTCCGCGGACAGCGCTCCGGCGACGATGCCCGGCAGGATTTTGCCGCCGCCATCGCTGAAATGACGGCTCCGCTGCAGCACTGTCCGCCCACCCTGGTGCTGCGCGATTATCATGTCGACAACCTGATGCTGCTTGAGGGCCGCCAGGGGGTTGCCGCCTGTGGCATCCTCGACTTTCAGTCCGCCGTCATCGGCGATGCCGCCTATGATGTCATGTCCCTGCTGGAGGATGCCCGCCGGGACGTGCCTTCCGCCCTGCGCCAAAACATGCTCGATCATTATCTGCGCCATTGCCCGCCCGGACAGGCGGTGGATTTCGATGCCCGCCTTGCCGTACTTGCCGCCCAGCGCCATGCCAAGGTTCTGGGTATATTCGTCCGTCTGTGCAGACGCGACGGCAAGGCGGGATATCTGCACCATCTGCCCCGTGTGCTGGATCTGTTCAGAGCCAGCCTGAAACACCCCGCAACAGCGCCGCTGGCCGCCTGGTGCGCCGGATACTGGCCGGAACTGCCGGCGGCTGCCATCGACGACATCTTCACCACCCGATGCCAGACAGCGGATAGCCGTCTTTTCCCCTTGCCTGACAAGCAAAACTGACAGGAAACATGCCATGGCCGAAATCAAGCGCAATTACAATGCCCGAAGCCTGCGTCAGCAGGACATGCAGCACCATTTTCATCCCTTCACCGACACCAAAGCCCTGAATGACGAGGGCGGGGCACGGATCATCACCCATGCCGAAGGTGTTTATCTCCATGACACAGAGGGTAACCGTATTCTGGATGGCATGGCCGGGCTGTGGTGCGTCAATATCGGCTACGGACGGGAGAAACTGGCCCGGATCGCTTATGAGCAAATGCTCGAACTGCCCTATTACAACACCTTCTTCAAGACCACCACACCCCCCGCGGCGGCATTGTCGGCAAGGATAGCGGGGCTGCTGCCCGATGGCTTCGAATACGTCTTCTTCAACAATTCCGGCTCCGAAGCCAATGACACCATGCTGCGCATGGTGCGGACCTATTGGGATTTGCAGGGCAAACCGGAAAAGAAAACCATCATCAGCCGCCACTACGCCTATCACGGCTCCACGGTCGCAGGCGCCAGCCTCGGCGGCATGGCC
>CAYXDL010000294.1:0-3755 GCA_964463775.1 uncultured Hyphomicrobiales bacterium | reverse complement strand
GGGTTCACGGGGAATTTTCGCCCCGCCAGGAACGTGCCTTTCTGCGCAAACACAAATCGCTGCTGCTGACGGAGGATCATGAAGCCCGTCTGGACCGGCTGATCTGGAACCGCAGCTTCCGCGCCGCCCGGCGCATGCTGCCGCGGGTGGGAGATCTGCAGCGGCGCATCGCCGATGCCCGCATACGCCTGGCCGCACGTCAGGGCGGGGTCGACGCCGCCATTGCCCGCATCCCGGAAAAATGGCGCAATGACCCGGGGCTGGCCTATGAGCGCATCAGATGGCGGCGCATGAAACGCCGTCACGATGAGGCCCAGGCCATGCTGCTGAATGTGCCCCGCCCCGTTGTTCAGGCTCAGAAATGGTGGATCGAGCAAGGGTTCCAGGCCCGCAAGCTGCTGGCGAAGGGATATGTTACCGATGCCTACAGGATCGCCAGCAATCACGGCCTGACCGTATCATCCGCCTTTGCCGAGGCCGAGTTTCTGGCCGGCTGGATCGCGTTGCGCTTTCTTGACGATGCCGATATCGCCCTTCACCATTTCCAAAAACTGTACAAGGCCGTGCGTTATCCGATCAGCAAGAGCCGCGCCGCCTTCTGGAGTGCGGAAGCCCTCCGTGAACTGGGCAGGAATGATGAGGCAAAGGACTGGTACAGGCGGGCAAGCACATATGCCACCACCTTTTACGGCCAGCTGGCCGCCGCCCGGCTGGGGCGCAGAAATGCCCCGCCCCTGCCCCGCATCCGCTTCGATGAAAAGGCTTTTGCCGGCTTTATCGAACGGGATTACCTGAAAGCCGCACGGATTCTGGCTGAACTGCGCCAATGGAGCAGCTTACGGCTGTTTTTCCGCCATCTGATCCGCCAGGCGGATACGGCCGGGGAGCATGCGATGATCGCCGCCGCCGCCCGGCGCATGGGACGCAAGGACATCGCCCTGATGGCAGCCAAGGAATCGGCCCGCCACGGCTATCTGCTGCCCGACGATGCCTATCCGGTTCTTGACCCCGCGATCATGCCTGCGCTCAGAATCGAACCGGCGCTGCTGCATGCCGTCATCCGCCAGGAAAGCGCTTATGACCGCGCGGCCATCAGTGCCGCCGGGGCACGCGGGCTGATGCAGCTGATGCCGCGCACCGCGCGCCATGTCGCCCGCAAGAACCGCCTGCCCTACCGCAAATGGCGGCTGACCCAGGATCCCGCATACAACGTGACCCTGGGCGCGGCGTATCTGGCGGAACTGCTTGATAAATATGAGGGATCCTACATCCTTGCCATCGCCGCCTACAATGCGGGCAGTGCCAATGTCAATCGCTGGATCCGCGACTGGGGCGATCCGCGCCGCCCGGGCATCGATCCCGTCGACTGGATCGAAATGATCCCGTATTCCGAAACCCGTAATTATGTGCAGCGCGTGCTTGAAAATCTGCAGATCTACCGCAGTCGGCTGAAATCGGGCGAACAGGATATCGAATTCCGGCTCGCCCTTGATCTTGGCGATAGTGGAATGTATGTTCCAGAAAATGACAAAGGCGGCGCATCCGGTGCCGTCAGCGGCTGCGGCGGCTGTTAGATCAGATCCACGGGATATCCGCGCCGCTTCTGAAACGAGCAAGAGGCGCCCAAGAACACCGATACATCTTCCCCTGCAAAGCTGGACAATATCGAAGGCTGCGTTTTCGATGCCTATGGCACATTGTTCGATGTCAATGCCGCGGCCGCGGCCTGTGCCGAAGATATCGGGGAAAAATGGGAAAAGCTTGCCGAAATATGGCGGCTGAAGCAGTTGCAGTATACTTGGCTGCGCGCCCTGATGGGGCGGCACCGCGATTTCTGGTCAGTCACGGGCGATGCCCTCGATTTTGCTCTCGAAAGCCTGAACATGCAGGATCAGGATCTGCGCGACAGGCTGATGAACCTTTATTCCACCCTCTCCGCCTATCCGGAGGTGAAGGAGGTGCTGCAGGCGCTGAAGGATCAGGGCAAGAAAACCGCCATCCTGTCCAACGGCAGCCCGGGCATGCTGCGCTCGGCGGTGGAGAATGCGGATATCGCCGACCTGCTGGACGGTATCTTCTCGGTTGAGGAGCTTGGCATTTACAAGCCCCATCCCTCGGTCTATGACCTGCCGGCAAAGGCTTTCGGCCTGGCCAGGGAACGCATGTCGTTTCAGTCCTCCAACGGCTGGGATGCCCATGCGGCGAAAGCCTTCGGCTACAGGGTCGTCTGGATCAACCGCTTCGGCCAGGCGGCGGAAAAAATTCCCGAAACGCCCGATATCATGATCGACAGCCTGCATCCTTTGCCCGATATTGTCCGATAGGACAACCAGCGCCAAGGGCGGAACATGACGCAGACAGGCTATAGCGAGAATTTCTTTACCGGTGACGACGGACTCAGACTTTACTACCGGGATTATCCGGGAAAAGAGGATGACAGGCATCCGCCCGTCATCTGCCTGAGCGGCCTGACACGCAATACGGAGGATTTTCACGATCTGGCCATGCGCCTGAGCCCCTCACGCAGGATCATCAGCATGGATTACCGCGGGCGCGGCAGATCGGACCGCGATCCCGATTACCGCCATTACGCCCCGCCGGTCTATATGCAGGATACCCTGGCGCTGATGCGCCATCTGGGCCTGGAACGGGCCGTATTCCTCGGCACATCGCTTGGCGGGCTCATATCCATGGCCATCGGCGCCATGATGCCGGAAAAGGCAGTGGCAATCATCCTTAACGATATCGGGCCGGACGTTTCGGAAGACGGGCGGGAACGGATCATGGAATATGTCGGGCGCGACCGGCGCTATGCCAGTTGGGAGGAAGCCGCCGCCGCACAGAAGGCGATGTTTTCCGCCGCTTATCCCGACTACACGGATCAGGACTGGTTGCATGTTGCCCGCTCCACCTTCATCCGCGATGAGGAAAGCGGCGATCTGCGCCTCAATTACGATCTGAAGCTCGCCGATGCCCTGCGCGAGCAGGCCGAAGCCGGCGATGCGCCCGATCTGTGGGCCCTGTTCGCCATGCTGAAGGATATTCCCATCCTCTGCCTGCGCGGCAGCCTGTCGGATGTACTCTCGAAGGAAACGGTGGCGCGGATGCGCCAAATGCATCCCGGCATCGAAATCGTCGAAATTCCCAACCGCGGCCATGTACCGGATCTGAGCGAACCCGAATCAATCAGGGCGATCGATGACTTCCTCTCCCGCCACTGATCCCGACACCGGCACACCGCCCGGCATCAGCGATGTGATCGAGGCGGGCGAACGCCTCCGCGGCATTGTACGCCGGACGCCGCTGCTGGAATCGCCACTGCTGAATGACCGGCTCGGAGGGCGCGTTCTGCTCAAGGCCGAATGCCTGCAGATCACCGGTTCCTTCAAGCTGCGCGGTGCCTATAACAGAATTTCGCGCATCCCCGAAGCCGACAGGAAGGCGGGGGTCGTCGCCTATTCATCGGGCAATCACGCCCAGGGCGTAGCCATGGCGGCGCGCATGCTGGGGATCGGGGCGACGATCATCATGCCCGCCGATGCACCACGGATGAAGATAGACAATACCCGCGCCCTTGGCGCCAAGGTTGTGCTTTATGACCGGAAAAAGGAACGGCGGGAGGATATTGGCGCGGCATATCTGCGCGAGCATGGCGGTACACTGGTCCGCCCTTATGATGACCGTTACGTCATCGCCGGTCAGGGAAGTGCAGGGCTGGAAATTCTCGATCAAGCGGCCGGGGCCGGTGCAACGGC
>CAYXDL010000293.1:0-3760 GCA_964463775.1 uncultured Hyphomicrobiales bacterium | reverse complement strand
CAGACATCGTTCCTGACGCCGCCCTTCGGCTTCGCCCTGTTCTATCTGCGCGGCGTCGCGCCGCCATCGGTGACAACGATGCAGATCTACCGGGGTGTGGTACCGTTCATTCTGATCCAGCTTCTCGGCCTGGCCCTGCTGTGGATCTTCCCGGAAATCACCACCTGGCTGCCAAAGGTCATCTTCGGAACCGATATTCAGTAGCTGAAACGAAATCAGAACCAACAAGGCCCGCCGGCTTCCCGGCGGGCCTTTTCTGTTTCACAAATGATCGGAACGCCCCTGGCAGCGCTTATTTTTTCCGTTTCTTCAAGGCCCGCAGATCGATGATTCCGCAAGCCTCACGCGGGTCCTGACCAGCAGGGAAAATTCGCGTCTTCTGTACTTTCTGGGTGCCGGTTGTCGGCAGTGAATCGAGAAACAGCCACCACCCCGGCAATTTGAAATAGGCCAGCTTCGCTTCAAGGGCCTTCATCAGGGTCCGGGCCAGAGTCTCATCACCCTGCACACCCGGCATCGGCACGATACAGGCCATCACCTCCTCATCGCGCAATTCATCAGGCACGGCGATCACCGCCACCTGCGCGACGTCATCCAGGCTCTGCAATGCCGCCTCCACCTCGGCGGCGGCGATGTTTTCACCCGAACGACGGATGATGTTCTTCTTGCGGTCAATAAAGAACAGCATGCCGCTTTCATCCTGGCGCACCGTATCGCCCGTATGAAACCAGCCGCCCTTCCAGGCGTCTTCCGTCGCCTCTTCATTGTTCAGATAGCCGGCGAAGAATCCCTTACGCGGATCCTTTCCGCCGGCACGAACCACCAGTTCACCGGACTGGCCGCACGGCACTTCCCGCCCCTGCTCGTCCACCACCATGGCTTCGAGCTCCTTAACCGGACGGCCGAAAGCGCGGGTATCGATCATGCGCGGTTCATGGCAATCGGCCAGAATACGGCCGGTTTCGGTCATGCCCCAGATTTCGACCAGGGGAAAACCGAAGCGTTCCTCGCAACGGCGATGCAGTTCCGGTTCTATGCCGGCCCCGACGCCGAATTTGACACAATGGCGTTTCTCATCCTCCCCCGGCGGCTGGTTCAGCAGCAGCGGCGGAATGATGCCCAGATAATGGATGATGCTGGCGCGGCTGTCCGCCACCTCCTGCCACCAGCTTTTGGGATGAAAGCGATCGGGAATGATCAGACAGCCGCGTGCCAGAATCATGCAGGTCAGCGACAACGCCCCGGCATTCATGTGAAAAAGTGGCAGGGGATTGAACAGGCGTTCCTGCCCCTGGACGATATCGATCACTCCGCCAAGGGTGCGGTACCATTCCCCGGCGGTCAGGAAATATTCATTGGTCAGGATGCAGCCCTTGGGCCGCCCCGTGGTGCCTGATGTGTACAGCAGACAGATTTCCGTATCCGCCGCCGGCTCATGTTCTGTGGCTGCCATGGCCGGTGGCGGCAGATCATCCCCTGCCCGGAAGACCAGCACCGGCGGGCGCTTTTGGGCCTGTGCCGCAACCCTTGTGCAGAAATCCAGGCGGTGGTCGAGGGTGATCAGCAGATCGCTGCCCGAATGATCAAGCAGGTAGAGCAGTTCCCCTTCCGCATAATCGGGATTGACGGGGACAGCACTGGCCCCAATGGCCGAAAGGGCCAGAAGATGCAGAATATAGGCTGGCCGGTTTTCCAGGCAGAAGGCGATGCGATGACCATGGCCGTAACCGGCCCTGCGATAGGTGCGGATCAGAACATCGACTGCCTTGCCGGCCTCGCCATAGCTCAGCTCGCAACCCTCAGGCGCGTAATCGCGCCCCTCAAGCGGCGGCACACACAAGAACGGCAGGGCCGCTGAATCCGCCACTGCCGCCCGGAATGCATCATACAGGGTGCTCATTCCCTTCCCCCGTCTCACATCAGGCCATGAAGCGATTATTGCGGTTGAAACCCCGCGGCGCCAGACGGCCACTGCCGCCGCGCCTGCCAAGATAGGGCGTCAGATCGCTTTCCGTATAGACCCGTCCCGAAGCCGTGGTCCAGGTCAGCCCGTCTTCACTGTTGAAGAAGCGCGCATCCGACAGTCCTCCCTGCCGGTAACGCTGCAGAATGACACCACGTCCGCGCGCCATGACCGGCAGTTCGCCGGCAGGGAACACCAACAGCTTGCGGTTCTCGCCGATCACCGCCACCATGTCGCCCTCGGCCGGCACGCACAGCACCGGCTTGTTGTCATCGCCCGCATTGACCACCTGCCGCCCGCCGCGGGTCTGGGCGATGGCCTTGTCCTCCTCAACGATGAAACCACGCGCCTGCTGTGTCGCCACCAGCAGTCTGCCGCCGGGTTTATGAACCCTCATCGCCACGATGGCATCCCCATCTGGCAGATCGATCATCAGGCGGATCGGTTCGCCATGGCCGCGCCCGCCAGGCAGCTTGTCACAGCCCAATGTGTAGAATCGCCCGTTTGCCGCCAGAATCAGCAGCTTGTCCGTGGTCTGGGCATGCAGGCGGAACAACGGCCCGTCGCCATCCTTGAAGCGCACCTCGGCATCCGGGGCGATATGCCCCTTGATGGCCCGTACCCATCCCTTTTTCGAGCAGATGATGGTAATGGGCTCGCGCTCGATCAGTACATCGAGGGGCACATCATCGATCGGCAGTGCCTCGGCGAAACCGGTCTTGCGCGCACTGTCCGGCAAGGCCGCCAGTTTCCTGCGCCAGGAGGATATCTCGCTGCCGATATGCCGCCAACGGGCCTTTTCATCATCCAGCAGGGCCTGTAATGCCGCCTGTTCCTCTTTCAGCGCCGCATGCTCCTTGCGGATTTCCATCTCCTCCAGCTTGCGCAGATGACGCAGGCGCATGTTCAGAATGGCCTCGGCCTGCAGCTCGCTCAGGCTGAAGCGTTCCATCAGCACCGGACGGGGCTTGTTCTCATGGCGGATGATGACGATCACCTCATCCAGGTTGAGATAGGCAACCAGCAACCCGTCAAGAATTTCCAGCCGCCGGGCGATCTTCTCCAGCCGGTGGCGGCTGCGGCGCAGCAGCACATCGTGGCGATGATCGAGAAAGGCGCTCAGAACCTCCTTCAGCGGCATGATCCGCGGTGTCTGCGCCGCATCGAGGACGTTCATGTTCAGGCTGAAGCGGATCTCCAGATCGGTCATACGGAACAGATGTTCCATCAGCGCCTGGGCGTCGACGCTGCGGTTCTTCGGCTCCAGAACCAGACGCACCTCATCGGTCGATTCATCGCGGATATCGGCAAGCGCCGGCAGCTTGCGGCTGGCGATCAGATCGGCCAGTTTCTCGATCAGCTTGCTTTTCTGCACCTGATAGGGAATTTCGGTGACCACGATGCGATAGGCACCGCGGGACAGTTCCTCCACCTGCCAGCGGGCACGCAGACGGAAGGATCCGCGGCCGGTGCGATAAGATTCCGCAATGCTTTCCGGCGTCTCGACACAGATGCCGCCGGTCGGAAAATCCGGCCCCTTGATGAATTCCAGCAGTGCTGCGTCATCGCAATTGCGGTGGCGGATCAGATATTTCAGGGCATCACACAGTTCCAGCGCATTATGGGGCGGAATGCTGGTGGCCATGCCGACAGCAATGCCGGAAGAACCATTGGCGAGAAGATTGGGGAATGCCGCCGGCAGAACCACCGGCTCCTCGTCCTCGCCATCGTAGTTGGGGCGGAAATCGACGGTGTTTTCATCGATCCCCTCCAGCAGCATTTCCGCCACCACCGTCA
>CAYXDL010000292.1:0-3794 GCA_964463775.1 uncultured Hyphomicrobiales bacterium | reverse complement strand
ATCAGTATGGCGGTGGAGGCCGATGCCGCAATGACGCTGGCGGAAAAGGGTTTGGGGTATCCGGCGCGGCTCATGCTCGGCAGCATGATGGCGGCGACGGCGGCGGCATCCGCCGGGCCGGATCCGGACATGCCCCCCATGATCAGGCTGACCAGCACGGCAACCAGCGCCAGCCCGCCCCGGCGCGGGCCGATGATCGCCTGAGCGAAGGTGACCAGATGGCGGGCGACGCCGCTGCGTTCGAAGATGATGCCGGTCAGGATGAACAGGGGAATGGCGATCAGCGGATATTTGGCGATGGATGAATAGGCGGTGGTGGCGATGGCCCCCATGGCATTCATGTCCAGCCCGGCGAGAATGGCGGCGGAGGCCGACAGCCCCAGCGCCACCGCAATCGGGGCGCCGATGATCAGCAGTGCCGCCAGTATGACGATCAGCAGAAAGCCGGCGGAAATCATGATTGCCTGCCCTTTCCTTTCAGCAGGATGCGCAGAATGATGGCGATGCTCAGCACCGGCATCCAGGCCGTATAGATCCAGGCGGGGTAACCCAGCCCGGCGGAAACTTCCTCGAACTGGTATTCATCCCAGGCTAGCAGGGCTCCGTACCAGGTGATCAGGGCAAACATGAGCAGAGAGGCGATGCGGCTGGCAACAGCGCAACCCTGCGCGAAGGCGGGGCCGAAACGTTCGGCGAAAAAGCCGATGCGGATATGGGCATTACGGGCAAAGGCCAGGCCGGTTCCGATGAAAGTCAGGAAGACCAGCAGAAAGACCGAATATTCCTCGGTAAAGGCGAAGGAGGCATCGGTGGCGTAACGGACGATCACATTGGCGATGCTGATCAGAAAGATCGCCATCATGGCCGCCGCGCCGAGCACGCGCTCGATTTCCTGACCTCCGGCCGCAGTTTCCTGTCCATCATCCTTGCTGCCGTGCTCACGGCCTCCCGGATCGGTCATCGCATCCTCCGCCTGTGCCTGTTCTCAATCTTCAGGGAATGTGTCCGTCACGGGGAACGGCCGGGATGGCCCGGCCGTTCCGGACTGGGATGGATTCAACGCTCGGCGATGGTCTTTTCCGCCAGCGCCACCAGATCGTCGCCGATCTTTCCGCGCCATTTGGCATAGACGCCACGGGTGGCATCGATGAAGGCCTGGCGCTCGGCATCGTTCAGGCGTTCAACCTGAACGCCCCAGCTCTCAATCTTGCGAATCAGCGCATCGTCATTGCCGACTAGCCCTTCCCGCGCTTTCCGGATGCCGAGCTTTCCGGCCTCGATCGCCGCTTCGCGCAGGATTTTCTGATCCTCGGGGGTGAAGGTGTTCCATACCTTGTTGCTGACCCCGAAGATCAGCGGGTCGGCGACGTAATGCCACAGGGTGACGTATTTCTGACCGACATTCTGCATCTTGACGATGGTGTAAATGGTCAGCGGATTTTCCTGCCCGTCAACGGCACCGGTGGTCAGGGCCGGTTTGGCATCGGCCCAACTCATCTGGGTCGGGTTGGCGCCGAGTGCCGAGAAGGTGTCGTTGAACAGTGGCGAACCGACAACGCGGATCTTCAGCCCCTTCAGATCGGCGGGCTTGCGGATCGGATGCTTGGAATTGGTCAGCTCGCGAAAGCCGTTCTCGGCCCAGGCCAGAGGTTCGACCCCCTTCTTACGGATGATGTCGAACAGTTTCCTGCCGACTTCCCCCTGGGTCAGGGCATCAATGGCCTTGTAGTCGGGCATCAGGAAAGGCAGTGAGAAGATATTCAGCTCCTTCACCTGTGGTGACCAGTTGATGGTCGAGCCGACGGCCATGTCAATGATGCCCTGGCGCATGGCGGTGAATTCGCGCGTCTGGTCACCGGAGACGAGCTGTGCCCCCGGATAGGCTTTCATGTTGATGCGCCCGTTGGTGCGTTCGCGAACCAGCTCGATCCATTTGTCAACCGCGATTCCCCAGGGAAAGGGTGCCGGAACAACGGTTGAAACCTTGTATTCGGCCTTGTACTCGGCCGCCTTGAGCGGCGTTGCCGCCGCCAGCGCCGCCGCTGCCGCAGCGATAAGCAGTTTTCCCAGATGCATTCTGTCCTCCCTTGTATGGCGCCAGGCGCCGTCCGGCGTGCGGGGAATGAGACCTATCCCGCACGCATCATTTCCCGTGCCAGCGTTATGATCTGTTCTGTGCTGACGCGGACCATATCCTCAAGCGGCGGGGCATAGCTGATCGGCACCCGTGGCGCCCCCAGCCGCCGCACCGGTCCCTTGAGGGATGAAAAAGCCTTCTCCTGCACCGTGGCGGCGATCTCGCCGCCGAAGCCGCCGACGGCGACCGCTTCGTGAACGACCAGGCAGCGCCCGGTTTTCCTTACGCTTTGCAGTACCGTTTCCTTGTCCCAGGGCCACAGGGTGCGCAGGTCGATCACCTCGGCACCGATCCCCTCCCTGAACAGTTTTTCCGCCGCTTCCAGACAGGGATAAAGCATTGCCGACCAGGTGATGACGGTCAGATCATCCCCCCGGCGGGTCAGGCGGGCACGACCGAATTCATCGGGCCCCGGCGCGGGGGCCGTCCGTTCGACCAGGCCCTCGTCATGCCACAGGTTTTTGTGTTCCAGGTGGACGACAGGATCATCGGCGCGGATGGCTGCGCGCAGCAGGCTGTAATTGTCCTGCGGTGTGGCCGGTGCCGTGACCACCAGACCCGGGATATGCGCATACCAGGCTTCCAGCGATTGCGAGTGCTGCGCGGCGGAGGATCGCCACATGCCCATGGGCTCGCGCACCACCAGCGGCACCCGGGTCTGCCCGCCGAACATGTAGCGGGCCTTCGCCGCCTGGTTGACCAGCTCATCGATGGCGCAGAGGGCGAAATCGGAAAAACGCATTTCGACGACCGGGCGGGTGCCGGTCATGGCGGCCCCGACGGCCGCGCCCATGATGCAGGCTTCCGATATCGGGGTATCCATGATCCGCCTGGGGCCGAATTCCTCCGCCAGTCCCTTGTACTGGCCGAAAACGCCGCCGCGGCCGAGATCCTCACCAAGGGCCCAGACATCGGGGTCCGCGCGCATCTCCTCGATCAGGGCCGCCCGTCCGGCTTCCAGATAGCTCATATTTTCCATCAGAAGGCCTCCTGGCGGGGGTCGCCGATATCCTGCACATCCTCGAAGGCGCGTTCCGGCGGCGGTGGCGGTGCGGCCAGTGCCTGTTCGAAGATTGCCGCCATGGCGGTTTCGGTTTCGTGGCGGATGGTGGCCAGTTCTTCTTCGCTGACGCCTTCTTCGGCCAGGCGGGCGGCACAACGGGCAATGGGTTCGCGCCGCCAGTGGGCCTCAACCTCCGCCTGATCGCGGTAAGGGGCCGGGTCGGCGGCGGTGTGACCGGCGAGACGATAGGTGCGCACATGCATGAAATGCGGCCCGCCGCCGCCACGGATGGTGGCGGTGATATCAAGGGTGGCCTGTTCCAGAAGTCCGACATCGTTGCCGTCGAGCACCGTGACCGGCAGTCCCAGGGATTTGGCGCGGGCGCCGGGTCCGGGTCCGCCGGTCATGTTTGCCGTCACGGTGGTTGATGAATAGGTGTTGTCCTCGCAAATGAAAAGGACCGGCAGGTCATAGATGCGCGCCCAGTTCAGCCCCTCCAGAAACGGGCCGCGATTGACGGCCCCGTCACCGAAAATACAGGCGACGATGCGGTCATCCCCCTTCAGGCGGATGGCGTTGGCAGCCCCGGCGGCGATGACGATATTGGCCCCGACCACACCATTGGCGCCAAGCATGCCGACGGAGGAATCGGCA
>CAYXDL010000291.1:3354-3794 GCA_964463775.1 uncultured Hyphomicrobiales bacterium | reverse complement strand
AGCGTCTTCGTTTCCTGGTTCCCGATGCTGCTGCTGATCGGCGTGTGGATATTCTTCATGCGTCAGATGCAGGGCGGTGGCGGCAAGGCCATGGGGTTCGGAAAGTCCAAGGCCCGGCTGATGACCGAACAGCAGGGACGCGTCACCTTCGATGATGTCGCCGGCGTTGAGGAGGCGAAGGAGGAGCTTGAGGAAGTGGTCGAATTCCTCAAGGATCCGCAGAAATTCCAGCGTCTTGGCGGACGCATCCCGAAGGGGTGCCTGCTGGTCGGACCGCCCGGGACGGGTAAGACGTTGCTGGCGCGCGCCATTGCGGGCGAGGCCAATGTGCCTTTCTTCACCATTTCCGGTTCCGATTTTGTCGAGATGTTCGTCGGTGTCGGCGCCTCGCGTGTGCGCGACATGTTCGAACAGGGGCGCAAGAACGCCCCCTGCATCAT
>CAYXDL010000291.1:0-3344 GCA_964463775.1 uncultured Hyphomicrobiales bacterium | reverse complement strand
TCATCTTCATCGATGAAATCGATGCCGTGGGCCGCCATCGTGGCGCGGGGCTCGGCGGCGGCAATGACGAGCGCGAGCAGACGCTGAACCAGCTTCTGGTGGAGATGGACGGCTTCGAGGCTTCCGAAGGCGTGATCCTGATCGCGGCCACCAACCGTCCCGATGTGCTCGATCCGGCGCTTTTGCGTCCCGGGCGCTTCGACCGTCAGGTGGTGGTTTCCAACCCCGATCTGGTGGGGCGTGAGAAAATTCTGCGCGTGCATATGCGCAAGGTGCCTCTGGCCCCCGATGTCGATCCGCGCGTTATCGCCCGCGGCACCCCCGGCTTTTCCGGCGCTGATCTGGCCAATCTGGTCAATGAGGCGGCGTTGCTGGCGGCCCGGCGCAACAAGCGCCTGGTCAGCATGGCCGATTTCGAGGCGGCCAAGGACAAGGTGATGATGGGGCCGGAGCGCCGCTCCATGGTGATGGGTGAGGAGGAAAAACGCCTCACTGCCTATCACGAGGGCGGCCATGCCCTGGTGGCGCTGCACACACCCGCTTCCGACCCGGTGCATAAGGCAACGATCATTCCGCGCGGCCGGGCGCTGGGCATGGTTCTGCGCCTGCCTGAAAAGGACCAGTTCTCCATGCGCCGCGATCAGATCGAGGCCCATCTGGTGGTGGCCATGGGCGGGCGCGTGGCCGAGGAGCTTGTGTTCGGCCATGATGCGGTGACGACCGGGGCCTCGAACGATATCAAGCAGGCGACGGAGCTTGCCCGACGCATGGTCACCGAATGGGGCATGTCGGAAAAACTGGGGCCGCTGCGCTTCAGCGCTAATGAGGAGGAAGTCTTCCTCGGTCATTCGGTGTCCCAGCAGAAGAACATGTCTGAAAAGACCGCCAATCTGATCGATGAAGAGGTCAAGCGCATCGTTGCCGAGGCCAATGAGAAGGCGCGCAGGATCCTGACCGAGAATCGCGATCAGCTTGAACGCATCGCCAAGGCTTTGCTGGAATACGAAACCCTGACCGGCGATGAGATCAAGGCCCTGATGCGGGGCGAGGATATTCACCGTCCCGATGCCGAGGAGCCGCCGAAAGGCAGCGGCCCGGTTTCCGCCGTACCCTCCACCGATGAGGGCAAGGGCAAGGATGCGGGGGATGCCAAGGGCTTCAAGCCGGAACCGCAGCCGGGTTCCTGACTGCCCCGGGGTTTTCTCCGCGATCAGAAACTGATCAGGGAAGAGGGAAAGTGGTGTCTGCCCCTCATGAATGGCCGGAACCGGCCCCGGCGGGCTGGTTCCCCGATCCGCAGGATCGCCTTTATCTGCGCCCCCTGTTGCAGGACGGGGGGCGTCATTTTGATAATGTGGAAATCTGGGCCCGCAATCCCGCGGGGCGTGTTCGGATGCGCCCGATGCCGGTGCGGGGATTTGTTCTGTGGCTCCGTCTTCTGCCCTCTGCCCAGCGTCAGCGTCTGCAGGCGTTTTTCGACAATCTGTGCCGCCCGCCGCGTACCTTTGCCGGTGTTGCTCTGAACGGGCCGGCCATCATGGGCATTGTCAATGTCACGCCGGACAGTTTCTCTGATGGCGGCATGCATCTGCGCCCCGATGAGGCCATCGCCCATGGCCGTGCCCTGCATGCGGCCGGTGCCGCCATTCTCGATATCGGCGGGGAATCGACCCGCCCCGGTGCCGCACCGGTGGCGGAGGATGAGGAACGCCGCCGCATCCTGCCGGTGATCGAAGGGCTCAGCGGCTGCGGGGCCGTGCTGTCGGCCGATACCCGCAAACCGGGCGTGATGAGGGCGGCGGTGAAGGCGGGGGTTGGGATCATCAATGATGTGACGGCGCTGGAATATGCGCCGGATTCCATGCAGGCTGCGGCGGAGGGAAATGTTTCCGTGGTGCTGATGCATGCCCGGGGAACGCCGGAAAACATGCAGGACAATCCGGAATATGATCATCCGCTTCTCGACGTGTTCGATTATCTGGAGCACCGCGTTGCGGCCTGTGTCGCGGCGGGAATGGCAAAGACGCGGATTGCCGTTGATCCGGGTATAGGCTTCGGTAAGAATTTGGCGCATAACATGGCGCTGATGCGCGGGCTGTCCATGTTCCGCGCCCTGGGCCTGCCGCTACTGCTCGGCGTCAGCCGCAAAAGCATGATCGGTGCCCTGGGTGATGAACCGGCCGCGCTCCGGCGCGTGCCGGGTTCGCTGGCGGCGGCGATATGGGGAGCGGCGAACGGCGCGGATATCCTGCGGGTTCACGATGTCGCTGAAACCGTGCAGGCCCTGGCCGTATGGCGGGCATTGGCGGGCGCGGCGATGGGCGGAACATCCGGGCAGGAACGCTAAACGATCCGGGCGGGGGCCGGAGGATCAGGGGATAAGTGGTATGGGACGTAAATATTTCGGCACCGACGGGATCCGCGGCAAGGCCAATACCGGCAAGATGACGGCAGAGATGGCCATGCGTGTCGGCATGGCGGCAGGCAAGGCGTTCCGGCGCGGCAGCCACCGCCATCGCGTGGTGATCGGCAAGGATACGCGCCTGTCCTGCTACATGCTGGAAAATGCGCTGACGGCGGGGTTCACCTCTGTGGGCATGGATGTGATGCTGCTCGGGCCGATGCCGACCCCGGCGGTGGCGGCGCTGACCCGCTCGCTGCGGGCGGATCTCGGTGTGATGATTTCCGCTTCTCACAACGATTTCGAGGATAACGGCATCAAGCTGTTCGGTCCTGACGGCCACAAGCTTTCCGATGAGCGCGAGGAGAAGATCGAGGCGCTGATCGACGGCGACATGAAGGCCCTGCTGGCCGATTCCCGTGCCCTTGGCCGGGCCCGGCGGATTGATGACGCCCAGGGCCGCTATATCGAATTTGCCAAGAACACCTTTCCGCGCGGCAAGCGCCTGAACGGGCTGAAGGTGGTTCTCGACTGTGCCAACGGGGCCGCCTACAAGGTTGCCCCCACGGTGCTGTGGGAGCTGGAGGCCGAAGTGATTCCCGTCGGCGTATCGCCCGATGGCTTCAACATCAATGACGGATGCGGCTCGACCAAACCACGCTTTCTGGCGCGCAAGGTGCTGGAACATGGTGCGGATATCGGCATCGCACTGGATGGCGATGCCGACCGGCTGATCATGTGCGATGAGAACGGCCAGGCGATCGACGGCGACCAGCTCATGGCCCTGATCGCCACCTCCTGGCATCAGCAGGGCAGGCTGCGCGGTGATGGCATCGTTGCCACCGTCATGTCGAACAAGGGGCTCGAACTGTATCTTGAGGAGCGGGGCATCAGGCTGCACCGTACGCGTGTCGGCGATCGTTATGTGGTGGAGCGGATGCGC
>CAYXDL010000290.1:0-3806 GCA_964463775.1 uncultured Hyphomicrobiales bacterium | reverse complement strand
TCGCCGCCCGCTATCACGTGGAGGCGGAGGAGGTCCGCGGTTTCGGCCATTTCCTCATCCGTGAACCGGGCTGGGAAGGGCTCGCCGACCGGTTGCTGCGCTGGGTGAACACGCTTTACTGAAAGCGGAACGGAAGACCCGGCGTTTACACGGCGCGGGAATGGCGGCCGGGGCCGCGGTCAAGATATTCATCGAAGGCGGCCGCGGCAAGGCGGACGAAGGGCCGCCCGGCCTCCGTCACCCGGATATGGCGCCCGGCACGTTCGACAAGCCCGTCCTGCTGCAATTCGTTCAGTGCCGGCAGGCAGGAATCGAGATGATCGGCAGCCCGGCCATGGTCTGCCAGAATGGCTTCCAGATCCACCTCCAGGGTGCACATCAGCCTTTCGATCACCTGCCAGCGCAGGCGATCCTCGTTATTGCGCAGAATGCCGCGGGTCACCGGCAGACGCCCTTCACGCACCGCCTTGCCATAGGCGGCGACATCGGCGGTATTCTGGGCAAAACCCTGGGGCAGTTCACCGATGGCCGAGGCACCAAGCCCGATCAGTGCCGGTGCGGTGTCGGTGGTATAGCCCTGGAAATTGCGGCTGAGGGATCCCTCCTCCGTCTGCCGGTACATGCTGTCCGTTTCATGGGCGAAATGATCTAGGCCCACACGCCGGTAGCCCTTTTCGACCAGCTTTTCGCCGGCCCCCTGCACCTGCAGGAAGCGGGTACGCGCATCGGGCAGATCCTCATCCCTGATCAGGCGCTGATGGGCGCGCATCCAGGGAACATGCGCATAACCGAACAGCGCCACCCTTGACGGCGAGAGGGAGGCGGCCAGTTCGGCGCTTTGCACCGCCCCTTCGACGCTTTGGTGGGGCAGGCCGTACATCAGGTCGAAATTCACCGCCGCGACACCCGCCGTGCGGAAGGCGTCGACGGCCCGGGCCGTGGTTTCGAAAGGCTGAACGCGGTTGATCGCCTTCTGTACACGCGGGTCGAAATCCTGCACGCCCAGGCTGACCCGGTTGATGCCGAGCGCCGCCAGCGTGCGGGCATAGGACGGGGTGATGGTGCGCGGATCGATCTCCACGGCCAGCTCGCCATCGGCGGCAATATCGAAATGGCGGCCGATAGCCTCCATCAAACGGGTGATTTCCTCCTCACGCAGGATGGTCGGTGTGCCGCCGCCCCAATGCAGATGCGTGATCCGCCTCCTCCCGCCCAATGCCGTGGCCAGGCTGGCGATTTCACTTTCCAGCAGCGCCGCATAGCTGGCCACCGGGCGATGACTGGTCGTTGCCCGGGTCGAACAGCCGCAATACCAGCACAGGGTACGGCAATAGGGCACGTGCAGATACAGCGACAGCGGCATATCCGCAGGCAATCCGGCCAGCCAGGCGCGATAGACGCCCTCATCCACCGCATCGGTGAAATGCGGGGCGGTGGGATAGCTGGTGTAGCGGGGAACCGGCCGGTCGTATTTTTTCCACAGGGCATCATCCATGGCCGGACCATGGCCGGGATCGGACCGGGCGGCATTGATATCGGTCAATCCGTCCTCCCTTGTTCACGGAAAACTGTTTCTTCCCGCGCCTGCCCGAGATGGCGGATGATGGCTTCAAGCCCCTCATCGGGGACATTCATCTCCTGCAGGTGGCGCCAGGTATTGACGATATAATCGATATTCGCCCCCGCCCTGCCCCGGGCCCGGCGGATGATCCGCGCCGCCTCGGCCGCCGGCAGGCTGCCCGCATATTGGGCATGATCGCGATCAGCAAGATAACACAGCGCTTCGACGGTTTCCCCGCTCGCCAGGCTCACGGGCAGCCAGCGCTTCAGATAGACGGCGGTTACCAGCTCGCGAGCGTCCAGGCAGGCGATGACCTCATCCCGCCGTGCCGCCGCCACCCTGAAGGCAATGCCCTCACAGCTTCCGCCTTCATCGAGGCCCATGACCAGGCCGGGATTGCGTTCACTGCCGCGATAAACCCAGGAATAGACGCAAGGTGCGCGATGATAGCCATTCAGGCGGGCATGGGTGCTGTGCAGATGGGGAAAGCCCGGATTCCACATCAGCGACCCATAGGCGAAAACCCATAAATCCTCCTGCCCGCGGCAGGGCATCTCATTTCCCGCTGTCGGTTCCGGGCGGTTGCTGCTATTACCGTTGGTCATTCATTCTTTTCCGCCATGCGGAGACAGTGACAGGAGCCGGTCTGTTCAGATGCGTTTTCTCATCCTGCTCGGTGCCGTTATCGCCGTTTTCACCGGTTATGTCTATTACTGGAACCGTCTTTCCGACGGATTGCTGAGCGCGGCCGAACAATGGATGGCCGATCGCCGCGATGAGGGCCTCATCATCACCCATGAAGGCATGGAGGTGCGCGGCTTCCCTTACCGGCTGGCGCTGGAGATTGACCGCCCCGTGATTTCCCGGCCCGACAGCCCGCTGCAATGGCGGATTTCCACCGATTGGCTGTCGATTCACTGGCAGCCGTGGAATCTGGCCCATGCCGTGGCGGTGTTCGAGGGCGAACAGAAGATCAGCTTCCTGCAGAACGGGCGCCGCCGCAACCTGTCCATTACCGCGAAATCGGCCCGGGCCAGTGCGAAGGTGACGGAACAGACCCGTTTTTCCAATGGTGCTCTGGATCTGCAGATCGGCCGGCTGAAAAGCGATGACGGTCGCGAATACGGCTTCAAACGTATCCAGCTGCATCTGCGCGTCAATCGCGGCGAGGACGCGCAACGCCCGGACGGCACTGTCGATGCCGCGGTGCTGATGGATGACGTGACCCTGCCGCCGGCCGGGCCCGCCTGGCGCCCTGCGGATCGTATCGAACGCGCACGCCTTGCCATCCGTCTGGAACCGCCCCTGCCGCGCGGCACGGAGCCGCTGGCCCTGGCCTTCTGGCGCGATCAGGGGGGAATCGTCTCGATAACCGGCATCGACGGCAAATGGGGTGCGGTGGAAGTGACCGGCGATGGCAGCCTGACCCTGGATGAAAAGAACCGGCCGCTGGCCTCTCTGTCGCTGAAGATGCGCGGGGTGGATGTGCTGGCCGCACAGCTGCGCCAGCGCCCGCAGAAGGAGCTGCGCCGCATCGGTGAGCTTCTGGCGCCCTTATCGGGAATGCTGGCGCGCGAGGATGAGCAGGGCAGTTATGTCAAGGCACCGGTGACGGTGCAGGACGGCGTGCTCTCCATCGGACCATTGCCCATCCTGGCGGTACCGCCACTGTTCAGCTCTCAATGAGATTCGGGCTCATGAGGGGCCCAACCATCCGAACCGTATGATGCCATGCCGCCAGCCGTCATGAAGAAAACCCCTGGCTGTCCGTGCGGATTTTGGGGAGCAGATCATGCTTGCCCCCAGACGTTTGCTTCGGCAGCATCAATATACTTAACGGCAATGTTATGATTGCATTCACGGAATGCCGCCATTCTTTCCCGGACCCTCGCCAAGTTATTTTCCGGCTCATGAACGAAGAAATACAGATTCTCTATGTCACTATTTTCAATCGCAGAATAAATATGTCGATCGTTTTCATCTGCAGAATGGCCAAAAATAAACAACGAACCATCAAGTTTTTGAAGTTTATTATAGCAATGACGAAGATACGGTACTGAATTTATTTTTCGCAGTTTCTGCGCAGATGTCCCTTCAGCTACAAATAAAGGCAAGCGCTTACTTTTCCCGATGGTCCTCGTGATGTCATCGATGATAGTCGCGCCCGTGACAATTCTCTTTTCGGTCTCAAGCTGCTGATCAAGAAACAGGTGCAACGCACCATGCAAAAAATAAACGCTACAGT
>CAYXDL010000289.1:0-3812 GCA_964463775.1 uncultured Hyphomicrobiales bacterium | reverse complement strand
GTCGAGGCGATCATTGCCGCCACATCCCTGCCCTGTCAGCTGGGTGGCGGCATCCGTGATCTGGCAACGATCGAAGCCTGGCTGGAAAAGGGAGTTCGCCGCGTCATTCTGGGCACGCTGGCGGTGCGGGAACCGGAACTGGTGCGCGAGGCCTGCCGCCTGTTTCCCGGGTCAGTCGCGCTCGGCATCGATGCCCGGGACGGCAAGGTTGCCGTGGAAGGATGGGCCGAGGAAAGCAGTATGGAGGCGCATGAGCTTGCCCGGCGCTTCGAGGATGCCGGCGCCTGCGCCGTCATCTATACCGATATCGACCGGGATGGCGCCCTGCAGGGAGTCAACGTCACCGCCACAGACGCGCTGGCGCGCGCCGTCTCCATCCCGGTGATCGCCTCCGGCGGGGTGGCGGGCATCGCCGATATCCGCGCCATCAAGGCCCTGGCCAATCCGGGCATAGACGGGGTCATCATCGGCCGCGCCCTGTATGACGGGCGCATCGATGCCGCCGAGGCCCTCGCCATCGCCGGAACACCGGAGGAATATACCGATGCTTAAGGCCCGCATCATCCCCTGCCTCGATGTCAAGAACGGCCGGGTCGTCAAGGGGGTGAACTTCGTCGATCTCGTCGATGCCGGTGATCCGGTGGAGCAGGCACGTATCTATGATGCCCAGGGGGCGGATGAACTCTGCTTTCTCGACATTACCGCCAGCCATGAAAAACGCGATATCCTGCTCGACATGGTGGCCCGCACCGCCGAACATTGCTTCATGCCGCTCACCGTCGGCGGCGGCGTGCGTGAGGTCGCGGACGTCCGCCGCCTGCTGATGGCGGGCGCCGACAAGGTCTCGATCAACACCGCGGCGATCCACCGCCCGGAACTGGTGCGCGAAGCGGCGGAGAAATTCGGCTCCCAGGCCATCGTCGTGGCCATAGACGCCAAGCGCACGGGGCCCGGAAAATGGGAGATCTTCACCCATGGCGGCCGCAACCCCACAGGGATAGATGCCATCGAATGGGCGAGGCGGATGAGCGAAACCGGCGCCGGCGAACTGTTGCTGACCTCGATGGACCGGGACGGCACCGGCGAAGGTTTCGACATCGAACTGACCCGCACCATTGCCGATGCGGTACGGGTGCCGGTCATTGCCTCCGGCGGTGTCGGCACATTGGAGCATATGACTGAGGGCATCCGCGATGGCCATGCCACGGCGGTGCTGGCCGCTTCGATCTTCCACTTCGGCACCTTCAGCATCGAAGAAACCAAGCGGCACATGGCGGCGGCCGGCATCCCCGTCCGCCTCGAAACCGGCACTAAGGGAGGGCGGTCATGAACACAGCCAACGAAGCCCGTGCCTTCCTCGACCGGCTTGCCGCCACGATCGAGGCCCGGCGCGGCACGGATCCCGGCTCCTCCTATGTTTCCTCCCTTCTGGATGGCGGCACGGAGAAAATCGCCCGCAAGGTCGGCGAGGAGGCGGTGGAAGTGGTCATCGCCGCCCTGCGCGAGGGGCCGCAGTCCCTGCGTAATGAAAGCGCCGATTTGCTGTTTCACCTGATGGTGCTCTGGGCCGATGCAGGCATAAGCTGGCAGGATGTGATCGGGGAACTGGAACGCCGCGAAGGCGTTTCCGGCCATGAGGAAAAAAGGAGCCGGAACCGGCAATGAGCTACGATCCCGAAAACGTATTCGCCAAAATCCTGCGCGGGGAACTGCCCTGCAGGAAAGTGCATGAAACCGAACACGCCCTGGCCTTTCACGACATCAACCCGCTGACACCTGTTCATGTGTTGGTCATCCCCAAAGGCGCCTATACGGATTTTGCCGATTTCACCGCCAATGCCAGCGCCGATGAAATCTGCGGATTCTGGCAGACCGTGCATGAGGTTGCCCGCATGACCGGGGTCGAGGAGAGCGGCTTTCGCATCGTCGCCAACAAAGGCGCCGACGCCGGGCAGATCGTCTTCCATTTTCATGTGCATGTCTTCGGCGGCCGCCCTGTCAGCGGTTCGATGGTCCGCCCGGCCAGGGACTGAGGATCCGGCCCCTACCAGATCCAGAACAGCAACACCCATGCCATGGCCGGCGCCGCCAGCGCCGCCGCCGCAAAACCCGCCGCCGCGGCAGCCCTCAGGAACCCCGCCCCGTAGCCGCGGGCAATCCGCCAGGCCAGCCACAAGGACCAGCCCGCCGATGCAGCCAGCGCCATGGCGCGGGCGGCCGGCACCCACCCCAGCATGATGCCATCGGCGGCCAGCAGCGTCACCGTCTGCGCCGACAGGCCCAGAATGACACCGCAGGCGGCAAAAGGTATCAGCGCATGGGCGAAATGATGAAAACGCTGCCATTGCCACGAACCGCAGGAGCGCACGGCGAGGGCCAGACCAGCCGCCGCCGCAAGGGGCAGAAGCATGGCCGCGGCACCGATATAGCCCAGCAGCAGCACGCCATCGAGAATGCTCAGCACATCGTTCTGACCGGGATAATTGGTCAGCACCCACCAGGGCAGGGTCGCTTCCAGTGGCCAGAGGATGTCCCCCTCGATCAGTTTCAGCGCCAGCCATTGCTTGGCGGCAACCAGCCAGGGACTTGATGCCCACTGGAACGCGCCGATGGCAACCCCGAGAAGCCCGACCAGAATCAGCAGGCTGTCCCACAGGGTGGCGGTGCGGCCGGAAACATCCACGATTTCGCTGTTCGGGTGACGTGCATGAAGTTCGACAGCATTGCGAAACCCGCTGCAGCGCCCGCACATATGACAGGGCGAGGCACTGGTCATGGTTCTGACCGCCACCAGCGGCGCACAATCCAGGGACTGGCCGCGCATGACGGTGGAGGGACAACGATCCCAGCGCTGCCGGTCAACGGCGAAATGCACCGGCGCCAGCTTGGCGAGCAGGCCGAACACACCGCTGACCGGACACAGGTACCGGCACCAGACGCGCTTGCCCCGGCCATAGAAATAGCCCACGATCATGGCGGCAAGGGTCGAACCGCCCAGCACGATCAGCACCGGATGCGGATATTGATAGACACTGACCATCTGCCCGTAGACCGTGGTCAGGACAAAGGCCGTGAAAGGCCAGCCCGGCCAGCGGATCCAGCGCGGAATGGCCCCGCCCCGCCCCTTGTTGCTGGCAAATTCGGACAAAGCGCCCTCGGGGCAGAACACACCACACCACAACCGGCCGAACACCAGCATCGACAGCAACACTCCCGGCCACCAGATCCCCCAGAAGACGAACTGGGCAAAAATCGTCAGATTATCCCAGATATGGGCGACCGGCCCCGGCAGGGGCAGCATGGCAGGAACGATCAGCAGAAAGGCATAGATGCCGACCACGCCCCACTGAACGGCCAGTACGGCCCGCCGGTGACGGCGGAGCCATTCGCCCGCCGCAGCGATGCGCTGGCCCCGGCGTCTGCTTCCCAGGGCGGAATCGGCCATGCTCATTGGCGGGCCTCCGCCAGGCGTGCGGCCTGATGGCCCTGCCAGCGCAGCAGGCCATAAACCGCCCCCCAATACACCAGCCAGGTCGCAAGGGTGACAATATCGGGCTGGGAACGATACCCGGTCAGAGAAGCGATCAGCCCGCCGACGGCGCTCATGTCATCAAGCAGCCAGGAGGTATCCCACAGCGGATCCGTGTAAGGCAGCACGCCGAGGGAAACCAGCGTGCCGACGGCGTTGACAAATATGGCGCAGGCCAGCAGCAGCAGCAAGGCGGTGCTGACACGGAAGAACACCCGCCAGGAGAGCAGCCGCCCGCCCGCCTGCAGGGCGGCGTAGGTCAGAACCGCCAGGGCGAACCCCG
>CAYXDL010000288.1:0-3817 GCA_964463775.1 uncultured Hyphomicrobiales bacterium | reverse complement strand
GCAATCCCCTGACGGGCCGCATCATAAGGCTTCATCTGCCGCCGCTTCTCGCCGCGGAAGGTGATGATCCCTTCCTGGGGATGATAAAAGCCGTTGATCACATTCAGCATCGACGTCTTGCCCGCGCCGTTCGGACCGATGATGGCGAGGATCTCGCCCTTCCTGATCTCGAAGCTGATATTGGTCAGCGCCTTCACCGCCCCGAAGGACAGGCTGATGTTTTCGACGCTGAGCAGCGTCTCGTTGAATTCGCGCATTGTCTGGCTCATGCTCGCTATTGCGCCTCTAACTTGCCTTGCGAAGAGGTTCGAAAGTCTTGACGTCACGGATGCTCAGATCGGCCTTGATGGTGCCGCTGCGCCCGTCTTCGAAAGTCACCTGCGCCTCGACGGCAACATGGTCGGCATCCGAATACAACGCCTCGATCAGATTGCCGTAACGCTCGTTGATGACGACACGGCGAACCTTGCGGGTACGGGTCAGTTCGCCGTCATCGGCATCGAGCTCCTTGTGCAGGATCAGGAAGCGCCTGATCTGGGAACCGGCCAGATCAGCATCCGCCGCCAGATCGCGGTTGACGCTCTCGATCGCCTCCTGAATCAGATCGTAGACCTCCTTGCGGGTGGCCAGATCGGTATAGCCGGAATAACCGATACCGTTGCGCTCCGCCCAGTTGCCGACGGCATTGATGTCGATATTGATGAAGGCCGTGACATAGTCGCGGTCATGGCCATGGGCGACCGCCTCGCGGATATAGGAGAAGAACTTGAGCTTGTTCTCGATATATTGCGGCGCAAACAGCGAACCGTCGCGCAGCCGCCCAACATCCTTGGCGCGGTCGATGATCTTCAGATGGCCGTTATCGGCAATGATCCCGGCATCGCCCGTATGGATCCAGCCTTCGTCATTGACCGTCTCCTTCGTCGATTTCTCGTTCTTGTAGTAACCGACAAAGGTACCGGGGCTCTTGATCATCACTTCGCCGGTCTCATTGTCAATCAGCACCTCACAACCCGGCGCCGCCGGTCCGACGGTGTCGGCATAGACATCGCCATTGGCCTGCATGCAGGCATAGGCGCAGCATTCGGTCTGACCGTAGAGCTGCTTGAGATTGATGCCGATGGAACGGAAGAACTTGAAGACATCGGGCCCCATCGCCGCGCCGCCGGTGAAGATACGCCGGATGCGCGTCATGCCGAGATTGTTCTTCAGCGGCCCGTAGACGAGAATTTCTCCCAGCGCATAGAGCAGACGATCCTTCAGCGGCACCGGCCGCCCCTCCAGAATATCGACGCCGACCCGGTCGGCCACCTTCATGAAGGTATCGAACAGCCAGCGCTTGAATTTGCCCGCATCCTCCATACGGATGTGAATCTGCGTCAGGATCGATTCAAACACCGCCGGCGGCGCGAAATAATAGGTCGGGCCGATATCCTTCAGGTCGGCGGTTACCGTATCGGCACTCTCCGGACAGTTGACCGTATAGCCGATGATGTAATGCTGGGCATATGAGAAGAAATGATCGCCGATCCAGGCCATCGGCAGGTAGGAAAGCACCTCGTCGGATGCATCCAGCCCCTCGAACTCCGCCGCCAGGCGGGCCGATTCTATCAGGGCCCCGTGGCTGTGCATCACCCCTTTCGGCCGGCCTGTCGTGCCGGAGGTATAGACCATCACGGCGACATCCTCGCCCTTACCGGCAGCAACCTCCTTCAGGAAGAAGTCCGGATTGTCGCGGTCGAAGGCGCGGCCCTTCTCCTGAACCGTATCGTAATAGTGCAGATAGCTCTGGTCGTAATGGCGCATGCCGCGATCATCCTCGTAAATGATCGCCTCCAGCGTCGGCGCCTCCTCCATGACCGACATGACCTTGTCGACCTGCTCCTGATCCTCGCAGACCACCATGCGCGCATCGGCATGGTTCAGAACATAGGCGATTTCCTCGGCCACGGCGTCCTGATAGGCGGGCACCGGCACGGCCCCCAGCGACTGCGCCGCCGCGAACACCCAGTAAAGCCGCGGACGATTGCTGCCGACAATGCCGATCTTGTCGCCGCGTTTCAGCCCCATGGCCGCCAGCCCGCAGGCCAGCGCCCTGACGTTTTCCGCCGTTTCGGCCCACGTCCAGGACTGCCAGATTCCCAGATCTTTCTCACGATAAGCGGTTTTCTCGCCCATCGTTTCCGCATTGCGGAGCAGGATCTTGGGAAAAGTATCGTACCGTTCGATTGCCGCCTGCACGTCTGACATTCAGTCGGTCCTCATCACAATCTGTTAACCCGCTTCCGTGCCCGGAAGCACCACACCGGCAACACCCGGCCCGTGACCGCACGGGCATGGCCTCGCAAATCAGCGGTAAGAAAAGGGATCGGCGCAGGGCCGGGCCTCCAACCAAGCGCCCGAACCTTCCGTTGTATCACCGATCGGCCGATCCGGTGACACTGCAATCTGCCCGAAAGAATCTTACCTCCCACAGCTGCCGGCTTTTGTTTTTATGTCCGGCATATGCTTTTCACTGCACGGAAACTTCAATAATCAACCAGACTTATAGCGTCAAGCAGCACACAGTTCCCTGCGCTGTTCCGCCGCACTCTGGCCTCTATCCCTTGCGGATATGGGGAAATTCCTTGGCAAATGCCCTTATTTGCGGCAAAACACCGCCATACATGAAAGTCGCCAAACCGACAGTACCGGCCACCCCGCCAGGGAGCGCCTTCCACCGGGCGCGTCCCTGCCTGTACGGGGTCAAGGCGCTGGCCGTAGCGGCGCCGGGATTCATCGCGATCATCCATTCGGCGCGGTGACGGATTCACCGCGTTCACAAGCGATCACAACAAGGAGACAACCGTGGGCCTGGACACGCTTAAAACCCGATCCTCCCTTACCGCTGGCGGAAAGACCTTCGATTACTTCAGCCTCGATGCCGCAAGCCGCGCCACCGGCGCCGATTTCAGCAGGCTGCCCTTCTCCATGAAGGTGCTGCTGGAAAACCTGCTGCGTTATGAGGACAGCAAGACCGTCACCACCGCCGATATCGAGGCCGTGGGTGAATGGCTGAACAGCCGGACCAACAAGCGCGAGATCGCATACCGCCCGGCCCGGGTGCTGATGCAGGATTTCACCGGCGTGCCTGCCGTGGTCGATCTGGCCGCGATGCGCGGCGCGCTGGCCGATATCGGCGGCGATCCGGAGAAGATCAACCCGCTCGCCCCCGTCGATCTGGTGATCGACCATTCGGTCATGGTCGACAAATTCGGCACCCCCGATGCCTTCCGCCAGAACGTCGAACTGGAATACAGGCGCAACGGCGAACGCTATGCCTTCCTGCGCTGGGGCCAGCAGGCCTTCGACAATTTCCGCGTCGTGCCGCCCGGAACCGGCATCTGCCATCAGGTCAATGTCGAATATCTGGCCCGCGTCGTCTGGAGCCGTGACGAGGACGGCACCACCATCGCCTATCCCGACACACTGGTCGGCACCGACAGTCACACCACCATGGTCAATGGCCTGGCGGTTCTGGGCTGGGGCGTCGGCGGTATCGAGGCCGAAGCGGCCATGCTCGGCCAGCCGATTTCAATGCTGCTGCCCGAAGTGGTCGGTTTCAAGCTGACCGGCAGCCTGCGTGAGGGCATGACGGCGACCGACCTGGTGCTGACCGTCACCGAAATGCTGCGCAAGAAGGGCGTGGTCGGCAAGTTCGTCGAATTCTACGGCCCCGGCCTCGACCATCTCAGCCTGACCGACCGGGCCACCGTCGCCAACATGGCCCCGGAATACGGTGCCACCTGCGGCTTCTTCCCCATCGATCAGGAGACGA
>CAYXDL010000287.1:0-3820 GCA_964463775.1 uncultured Hyphomicrobiales bacterium | reverse complement strand
GCGTTTTGCATCCCTGGGGGCCGGCAAGGTGAACATGCGCACGGGTCCCGGCCGCCGTTATCCGGTGAGCTGGGTCTATCACCGCCGGGGTCTGCCGGTCGAAATCATCGGCGAATATGAATTATGGCGCAAGATACGCGATGCCGACGGCGATGAGGGGTGGATCTACCGCAACCTGCTTTCAGGCAGGCGCACGGCGATGATCGTCGGCGGCATGGCTGAGGCCCGGGACGGGCCGGGCAGGAATTATCCAGTGGTTTTCCGTGCGCAGGCGGGGGTTATCGGGCAATTGCGCGAATGCCGGGTGCAATGGTGCCGTCTGGAAGTGGCGGACCGGGAAGGCTGGATCCGCCGCGACCGCCTTTTCGGCGTGCGCGACGGAGAAATCTTTTAGCCAGGGTGCGGGGCGGGGTTGAATACCCTTACGCGTCCAGATCCCGGGCGAGTTCACGGCGCGTCTCATCACTCAGCACGGCGATGTGATGATAGGCCGGGTGGGTGATGCGCAGCTGTACCTCGCCTTCGGCGGATCTGAATTTTGCGATCTGTTCATCGCTGAAGGGAAAGTGAAGGAACTGCACGCTTGATGCCTTGCCTTCGGCATTGGTGCGGTCGACGTCCTCTTCAGCCTGGGCACGGATCACCTCGTCGAGGAAGGCCATTTCCACCGTTTCCTCGACACCGCCGAGGCGGCCGAGCTCGCGTTCGCGGCGCACGGGTTCGTCGATTTCGAACATCAGGGTCGCGACCAGCTCTTTCCCGTCCGGGATCAGGGGGTTGTAGGCGGAAAGCTCATCGGCGATCTGCGCCTCGCCGCCCTGTTCGATGCGCAGCATTTCGTGGATCTGCCACCACATGGTATCGCGGTTCTCAAAATAGAACGTGGCAAAGGGGCCGATGGGTACGCGGCGCTTCTCTTTGATCGCCAGCAGCTCCCGGCGTTTGTCGGCACGGATCTTCATGAATTCTTCCATGGGAAGAATATCGTCACGGGTCAGTTTGCGGGCACTCATGATTTCATCCTCGGTTTTGGTGTCGGTCAGTCGTCTTCCAGCAGGCCATAGGCATGGGCGATCAGTTCGATCGGGTGGCGTGCGTGGCGTGGCAGCGGGGCATCCGCTTCCAGCATTTCCATGCCCTGGAGGATGTGTTCCCCGGCCAGCGGGCATTCGCTGACCACATGGGCATGCGCGTTTTCCCCGGCGGCCTTGACGGTTTTCAGGGCCTGTCGGGCCACGGGCTTGCCGACCTTGATGGCGGTGTCGAAGAATTTTTTCTTTACACCCCAGGAACCGCCATGGCCGGAACAGCGTTCGATAACCTGAACCCTGGCCTGTGGAATCTGGCGCAGCAGCTCAGCGCCTTTCGGTCCCATGTTCTGAGCCCGTGAGTGACAGGCCAGATGCATGGCTACCGGTCCCTCCAGCGGCTTCATGCCTTCCGCCAGTCCCTCGTTTTTGGCGATGTCCACCATGTATTCGGATATGTCCCGGCAGGCCGCGGCAAGGCGGGCGATATCCGGATCATCCGGCAGGATCAGCGGATATTCGAATTTCAGCATCAGGCTGCAGGAGGGCGTCAGCGAGATGATCGTGCGGCCTTCCTCGACAAAGGGCAGCAGGGTTTTGGCGATGTGCCGGGCCTTGGCGGCCACGGTTTCGATATCGCCATGCTCAAGCTGCGGCATGCCGCAGCATTCAGGGTAGGCATGGACGCAATCAACGCCGTTCCTTGCCAATACCCGCAAGGCGGCCTCGCCCGTGCGCGGATTGTTGTAATTGACGAAACAGGTGGCGTAGATCACCGCCTTGCGGCCATAGGCCGGGGCGTCCTTGTTGACGGGCGGGTGGTCGCGCTCCGCCCGTTTCTCGAATACGGGGCTGCTGAACGGCGGCAATTTGGCGCGGCGGTCGATGCCGGCGATTTTCTCCATGGCCGGGCGGGTGAGGTTGTTGTCGCGGCGCGTCGCCCAGTTCGCCAGACGCGGGGCCATCGAGCCCAGCTTGCCGTTCCTGTCGGTGCGGGCCATCTGCTCATCGAAGAAATCGATTCCCTGCCTGCGGTATTGGGCTGCCCGGTAGCGCAGCATCAGGTGCGGGAAATCAAGGTTGAATTCATGCGGCGGCACATAAGGGCACTTCGTCATGAAGCACATGTCGCACAGGGTGCAGTCATCGACGACAGGGCCGAAATCCTTGCTGTCGACGGAATCCAGCTCTCCGGTTTCGGATTCGTCAATCAGATCGAACAGGCGCGGAAAACTGTTGCACAGATTGAAGCAACGGCGGCAGCCATGGCAGATATCGAAAACCCGGCGCAGTTCCGCATCGATTTTTTCAGGGTCGTAGAATTCTTCCGAACGCCAGTCCAGGGGATGGCGGACAGGGGCTTCCAGGCTTCCTTCGCTCATTGCTCACGGTCCTTTGTCGCTCACCCGCAAAAGCAGCCGTATTTTTATACAATACTCCTGCAGGTTGCTTTTTCGGGCAGGAAAGATTCAAGAAAGGGGGGCGGCCCGGACCCTGTGCCCGGACCGCCTGCCGGACAGTTGATCAGCTGTCGAGGCTGTCGAGCGCCTTCTGGAAACGTCCGGCATGGCTTTTTTCCGCCTTCGCCAGGGTTTCGAACCAGTCGGCGATTTCATCGAAGCCTTCCTCACGGGCCGTGCGGGCCATGCCCGGATACATGTCGGTGTATTCGTGGGTTTCACCGGCAATGGCCGCCTTCAGGTTTTCAGCCGTGTTGCCGATGGGCAGGCCGGTAGCCGGATCGCCGACTTCCTCCAGAAACTCCAGATGGCCATGGGCATGGCCGGTCTCGCCTTCCGCGGTGGAGCGGAAAACGGCGGCAACATCGTTATAGCCTTCAATATCGGCCTTCTGCGCGAAATAGAGATAGCGGCGGTTGGCCTGGGATTCGCCGGCAAAGGCGTCTTTCAGATTCTGTTCGGTTTTGCTGTTTTTCAGGGACATGATGCCTCCTCCTTAATTTGATCCCGGGGACGGGTGCGGTTCCGGTGGAACAGACAGACAGAACGTTCCGCCGCCAGCCCGTCACCCTGAATTGACTATAGGTCAGAAAGGAGGAGGATGTCAATAGAATGGAATTATTCTAATTAA
This sequence comes from uncultured Hyphomicrobiales bacterium, assembly GCA_964463775.1. GTDB lineage: Bacteria > Pseudomonadota > Alphaproteobacteria > Minwuiales > Minwuiaceae > JALXAG01. The sequence goes on along the minus strand of CAYXDL010000287.1, from coordinate 701 downwards.
GAATTATTGGGCGTCCTGCTTTTTCAGCCGGATGATCACATCGACATGGCCGACGCTGTAGCCGTCAGGGGCCGGCGGCAATTCCGGCAGGGTGATGGCATTGCCGGGAATGTCGGAGATTTCTCCCGTTTCCGGGCAATAGAAATGATGATGCTCACTGGTGTTGGTGTCGAAATAGGATTTGCCGGGATCGACGACGACCTCGTGCAGCAAACCGGCCTCGGTAAACTGATGCAGGCTGTTATAGACCGTGGCGAGCGAGACTTTGATACCCTCGCGCAAAGCCTCCTCATGCAGGGATTCGGCCGTAATATGACGCTGGCCGTGTTCAAGCAGCAGGCGTGCCAGGGCAAGGCGCTGACGCGTCGGTCGCAGCCCGGCGCTGCGCAGCCGGTCAATGATCGGCGCGAAGGGGCGTTGCTTCTGGTTATCCGGCTTGCGGCCCGTCATGTTGTTCATGCCATTCCATCTTGTTCAAGTTTATCGCCAGTACAGGCTGTTGCCTGCAGTCGGTTTTCCGCCCTTATCCGCATTGCAGCCGGTATCCGGCGAACATGTCCGCATCCGTACGGATCAGGCATTGATGGCATTGTGCTATAAGCGCATCCTGCCTCTTTGCCAAGCAGCATAACATGTATATTGTAATTATTCAAATATACACTGGTTCCTGACAGGCAGTGCGGCACGAATTGACGGCAGGG
>CAYXDL010000286.1:0-3822 GCA_964463775.1 uncultured Hyphomicrobiales bacterium | reverse complement strand
GGCCTCGGCCCAGGGCGAGATGGTGGCGGAAATCATTGCCGGAGAACGGCGGGCCTTCGATCCGGTGGCCATTCCGGCCGTCTGCTTTACCGAGCCGGAGATCGTTTCCGTCGGCCTGAGCCCGGAAGAGGCCCGCAATAGCGGGATCGATATCATCACCGGCAAGTTTCCGCTGGCGGCCAATGGCCGCGCACTCAGCCTGGATGCCGGAAATGACGGCGGTTTCGTGCGTGTCGTGGCCCGTGCCGACAATCATCTGGTTCTGGGTATCCAGGCGGTGGGGCGGCATATGTCGGAACTGTCCGGTGAATATGCGCTGGCGCTGGAAATGGGCGCGGTGCTGGAGGATATCGCCGGTACCATCCATGCGCATCCGACGCTGTCCGAAACCCTGCCGGAAGCATCGCTCGCCGCATTCGGCCACGCCATTCACGCCTGATATCCGGCGGCAGGGGTGCCGGGGTGATCCAGATCATGGCAGGGGCTTTCCCGCCGTTTATCATGTTTGTGTCATGACCGTCGGGAAATGACGCGGTACTTGGTATCCTGAGGTCGGGGAGGGTGCGATGATCGAACGGATGAAGGAAAGCGCGGGGCCTGTTCTGGGGTTTCGCGCCAGTGGCGTGCTCACCGATGCGGATTACAGGGACGTGCTCATTCCCGCCCTGGAAAAGGCGATAAATGAGTATGGAAAGATTCGCTGCCTCGTCTGCTTCGGTGAGGATTTCAGGGGATGGGAGGCCCTGGCCTTGTGGGACGATGCCGTGTTCGGGATGAGTCACCGGTCAGATTTTTCACGTCTGGCCGTGGTCGGCGCGCCGGAATGGCTGGACTGGGCGGTGAGGATGAGCGCCTGGATGATGGATGGCGAGGTGCGCACCTTTCCCCGTGAGGATCTGGCCACGGCCTGGGATTGGTTGAGGGAAGGCATCACCGCCACCGCCGGTAAGTAAGCGCAGGGTTTCAGGCCATGACGGTTTGTCGCGGGGCGCTGCGGTCGGTGCAGTTCTCACGTTCACACAGGCGGCAGGCATGGCCGATCGGCATGATGCGCGTAGGTTCCTCCAGATTCTGGCCGCGGGCGTAGATCAGTGTGCCTGCATCGCGGATATGACAGCCAATGGCGCAGGCCGAAAGTGATTTCGGCCGGCCAAAGGTGCTGTGCGGCCCTTCGACCGTGCGGGCGATGACGAAGAAGCGGCTTTTATCCGGCAGTTCGGAAATCTGCGTCTGAATGATACCGGGGGTGGTGAAGGCCCGGTAGACCGCCCAGCGCGGGCAGGCATTACCGTGGCGGGGGATGCGGAACCCCGTGGCGCTGAAACGGTTCTGGATATTGCCGGCGGGATCGACCTGAATGAGATGAAAGGGGATGCCTTCGGATCCGGGGCGGCGCAGGCTGACCAGCCGATGGCACACCTGCTCGAAGGAGGCGCCGAAATTACAGGCCAGGGCTTCGATATCGTAGGCATGCTGCCGGGCACTGTGAAGAAAATCGTCATAAGGCAGCAGGCAGGCATTGGCGAAGTAACGCCATAATGCCGCCTCGGCCGCCTTGCGGGCAGCGGGGCTGACGCTTTCGCCGATGGTGCCGGTTAATCCGGCAAACAGCCCTTCGCGGGTGAGGCGGGCGATCCGGATCACCAGCTGCATGTTGATTTCGGATCTTGGCAGGGCGCGGGAGAGAATGAGTCGCCGGCTCCTGTCATGATATTCGACCGGCGGGCCGTCCTCCTCGCCGATATCGCGGATTTCGACCGTGATGCCAAGCCGTTCGAGCATGAAGCCAATCAGTCTGGCATGGGGAAAGGGGCCGTCCAGGCCGGCTTCCCGGCGCAGTTCCATGGCCGAATCTTCCAGTTCCTGAATGTAATAATTGCGTGACTGCAGAAAATCGGCCGCCATCGCTCTCGGGGAGGCGTCACCGGCGAATTGCGCGATGTCGTCATCGCCGACGAATTCCAGAATATCGCTGACGGTTTCGGTCAGATTGCGGGCCTCTCCCAGCAGGATACCGAGAAATTTCTGCCGTTCGGCGGCAGGAAGGTCGCTGTTGTCATGCAGGATTTCGGCAAAGGAGGTGATCGAGGTCAGCAGGTCCCGAAGCCGGTAGGCGGAACCGGAAAGAAAGGCATTGCTGGCCAGTCTTTCACTGAAGTTCTGCAGATCGTTGCGCAGGCGCCGGTAGCTGCGGTGCGATATGATCAGGGCCCGGCACAGTTCCGGCGCTTCGAGTGCCATCTCGCGGGCGTCGCTGTTGCTCAGGGACAAATCCTCGAACAGGGGATCCTTGAGGATGCCGGCAATTTCGCCGGCCAGCGCGATGTCATGTCCGGGGGAAAATGCCTGCGGATCCGCCTCAAGAATTCGGGAAGCCTCCAGCAGCAGCGGCACCGTCAGGTTGCGCTTGTCGTGCTCGATCAGGTTGAGATAGCTCGCCGATATGCCGAGGCGCTCGGCAAGGGCGCTCTGCGACAGGCCGCGTTCCAGGCGCAGGCGCCGCAACCGGCGCCCTATCTTTGTGATTTCCGCCGCCATGGCACAATCTCCCTTCCGTCGCGGTATTATGGCAGCCTCATTTTTATTTTCAATATTTACATATTTACAATATATAAATTTCATAATTAACCTAGAAAAATCGTGATAAAACAGTGTGTTATTGACATTGTGTCCATTATGTGAAAATTATTTTCAAGGAGCCGCCACTCAAGAAGCGGAATGGACCGAAATCGATTGAATTGGGAGTGAATATGTCCGAGCGCAAAACTGGCAAGCCCGGCGGGTGGTCCCGCCGGAGAATCCTCAAGGCAGGCGCCACGGCGGGGGCCGTGTCCGCATTGTCGATTGGCACACCGACCTTTTTCATCAAGGATGCATGGGCGCAGAAGGCCATCGGTAATTTCCCGGTGAAGGGCAAGTCGGTCGTTTTCGGCTTCAACGTGCCGCAGACCGGCGCCTATGCCGATGAGGGCGCGGATGAACTGCGCGCCTACAAGCTGGCCGTCAAGCACCTGAATGAGGGCGGCGGCATGCTGGAAACCCTCAAGCCCAGTTCACTGAAGGGCAACGGGCTGTTGGGCAAGAAGGTCGAATATGTGGTGGGTGATACCCAGACCAACCCGGATGCGGCCCGTACATCGGCGCGGCGCATGATCGAACGTGACAAGGTCATCATGTTCGGCGGTGGTTCGTCCTCGGCCGTGGCGATCGCCCAGCAATATCTGGCGCAGGAGCTTGGCATCATCTTCATGTGCGGCCTGACGCATTCCAACGATACGACCGGCAAGGACAAGCGCCGCTATGGTTTCCGGCACTTCTTCAATGCCTATATGTCGGGTAAGGCCCTGGCGCCTGTGCTGGCAAAGGAATATGGCAAGGACCGCCGGGCCTTCCATCTGACCGCCGACTACACCTGGGGCCACACGCAGTACGAATCGATCAAACAGTTCACCGAGAAGGAAGGCTGGACCACTGTCGGCAATATCATGACGCCGCTTAAGGCCACCGACTTCTCGCAGTTCCTGACGGCGGTTCTCAATTCCGATGCCGATGTTCTGGTGCTGAATCACTACGGCAAGAACATGATCAACTCGCTGACCCAGGCGGTCGAGTTCGGCATGCGCGACATGCAGAAGAACGGCAAGCAGTTCGAGATCGTCGTGCCGCTGTACAGCCGCCTGATGGCGCAGGGTGCGGGGCCGGCGAATATCGACGGCGTGCTGGGCACCACCAACTGGAACTGGAGCCTGCAGGACGCTGGTTCGCAGGCTTTCGTGAAGTCCTTCGAGGCCGAATACGGCTTCCCGCCCTCGCAGGCGGCGC
>CAYXDL010000285.1:0-3823 GCA_964463775.1 uncultured Hyphomicrobiales bacterium | reverse complement strand
CGTAATGCTTGCCGAGGTTATAGGGTGGGTCGGCAATCAGCAGATCGACGGAGCCTGCCTCCATCCGCGCCATGATGTCCGTGGCATCGCCGCAATACAGTCTGATCCCCTCATCCGGGTTTTCCGCCACTGCGACAGGACCGCCCGCATCCTGCGCGGACGGCGGGCCGGCTTCGCTCACCGCGGCGCCCGTTTGGCCAGTATCCGCTGCAGGGTCCGCCGGTGCATGTTCAGCCGCCGTGCCGTCTCCGAAACATTGCGGTCGCACAATTCGTAAACCCGCTGAATATGTTCCCAGCGCACCCGATCCGCCGACATCGGATTTTCCGGTGGCGGCGGCTTGTCATTACCGGCAGCCAGCAACGCATCGACCACTTCATCGGCATCGGCAGGTTTGGCCAGGTAATCGGTGGCGCCCGCCTTCACCGCCGCCACGGCGGTGGCGATATTGCCGTATCCGGTCAGCACCACGATGCGGGCATCGGGGCGGACGGCACGCAGTTCCCCGACGACATCGAGGCCGCTGCCATCCTCAAGACGCAGATCGACCACGGCATAGCTCGGCTTGCTCTGACGGGCGACGGTCATGGCCTCGGCCACGCCGCCGGCGACAGAAACCGTGAAGCCGCGCCGCTCCATCGCCCGGGCAAGGCGGTTGCGGAACAATTCGTCATCATCAATGATCAGCAGGCTCTTATCCTCGCCCGCCGTGGCATCATCGCCATATTCAGCGTTCATCAACTCTTCCCCAGGGCTTAATGCGCCATGCGTTTATTCTGTTCTTTTTGCGCCTCTAATATGCCACGGCTCCATATAATCGCAACATTCACCCCCCGGACCCGCCCGCGTGCCGAACGGCGGTTGCGGAAAACGATCCGCGCCCCGGTCCGCTCCAGCAGCGTCTTGGCGATGAAAACGCCCAGCCCCATGCCGCCATGGCCACGGCGTGAGCTCATATAAGGCTCGCCAAGACGGCCGAGAATCTCGGGCGGCATGCCGGGACCGTCATCACAGATATCGACGCGGATATTCTCCTCATCCCAGTCGATCTTCACCCAGACGCGCGAGCCGGCGAATTCCACCGCATTCTCGATAAGATTGCCGATGGCATGGATGATTTCCGGGCTGCGGCGGACCATGGGCTGGCTGTTGCTGATATCGGGCTTGAGCACATCCACATTCACGACAACGCGGCGCGGGTTTTCCAGATGCGGTGCCGTCGCCGCCTCGATCAGGCCGATAATCGAGGTGATCTCGAATGCGGGATCCTCCTCCGGCTTGCGCGACAGCCGCGCCAGGATTTCCCGGCAGCGCTGCGCCTGGCTGGCCAGAAGACAGACATCATCATAAAGCGGGCTGTCCTTCGGGATTTCCTTCGACAGTTCCTTGGCAACCACCGTAATGGTACCCAGCGGCGTGCCCAGCTCATGAGCGGCGGCGGCGGCCAGACCGCCTAGCGCCGACATCTTCTGTTCACGCGCCAGGGCCATCTGGGTGGCATTCAGCGCCTCGGACATGCGCTGCCCCTCCGCCGCCAGGCGGTGGGCATAGATGCACATGAAGCTCATTCCCAGCAACAGGGCCGCCCAGGCGCCGATGATGAAAATATTCGGCAGCCAGACCCCGGCATCGGGCAGCAGTTTGGAATCGGGGAAGAAAATCAGGATATTCGGCAGCATCAGCCCGGTTCCGGGCCAGGGCAGCGGGTGCTGGAAGAAGGCGAGGAAACTGGTCACGGCCACGGCCAGCCCCCACAGCATCAGTGTCGAGCGCCCGGAAAGGATCGTCGCCGAAATGGTGACCGGCACCACCAGCAGCAGGGCGAAGGGGTTCAGCAACCCGCCGTTCAGATACAAAAGCGCGCCCAGCTGCAGCAGGTCGAAGGCCAGCGAGGCCATGGCCCCCTTGTCCGTCAGATGCGTGGAGGGGGTATAACGCAGCGCCAGCAGGGCATTGACCAGCGCCGCCAGCCCCACAACGGCCATGGAAGGAACCAGATCCATGTCGAAATCGAGCACATAACGCACGAACAACAGGGTCAGTGTCTGCCCGATCACCGATATCCAGCGGATATTGACCAGGGTTTGCAGCCGCACCGTTTCGCCGCTGGCCGTCGAGGCCACGAGATCGGCAACAGGTGAAAAGACGAAGGGCGGCTTGACGGCCTTTGCTTCCATGCCAGTGGTCCTTCCCTTGTGAATCGGATGAATTCCGCCTTATGGTGTTCCTGCCATTATGGCCCCAATCGGAAAAAAACGCATCATGGCAAAACAACGTATGAGCATGCCCCCGCCGCCGCCGGCGAAATCAGCACCGGATCTGAGCGCCCTCCTGCCCGAAACGGCGGAAAACGGCCATGCGAGCCGCCGTTTATGGCTGATCCGCCACGGTCCCGTGCCCAATCCTGAGGGGCGTTACTATCCCCATGAGGATGTCGAGCCGGACTTGTCCGATCATGACAGGCTGCGTTTTCTGGCCGGCATCCTGCCGCCGGGGGCGCCCATTGTCACCTCGGGGATCCGCCGGGCTGTGCTGACGGCCGAAGCCATCACCGCCCAGGGTTACACCGCCATCGGCATCCGCCATCACGAGGGGCTGGCCGAACAGAATTTCGGCGCCTGGCGGGGCCGGCGCTATGCCGATACCCTTCCCGCTTCCATGGGGATAGAGGAACTGGCCGGTCTCTGCCCGCCGGGAGGTGAGAGTTTCGCACAACTCTGCCGGCGCGTGACACGGACCGTGCGCGAGCTGCTCGGGGACTGCCGCAACGGCCATCTTGTCGCCGTCGCCCATGCCGGCACCATCCGTGCCGCCCTGGCCGCCGCGCTGGATCTGCGCCCGGCGGATGCACTGCGTTTTGCCGTCGACCCTCTCTCACTGTCGGTCATCGAATATTTCCCGGGCGAGAACGGCGGTGCATGGCGCATCGTTCACGTCAATCACCAGCTGCCGTTCAGACATAAATCACCATGACGGCAAGCGCGGCCAGCGCCAGCAGCATAAGATGGGCGATCATCGCCACACTGTGACGGGCCGCAGGATCAGGCAGGGCTGCCGCCAGCCGCCGGGTCAGGGCGCCCGGCGGGGCATCAGCGCGAAAAACGCCGCCGATCAGGGCGCCGGGCCGGAAGCCGGCAGCACCCCGCGGCGCCCCGGCGATTCCCGCCGCCAGCGCAATCAGTACGGCCGACAGAATATCGGGCAGTATCAGCAGGGCCAGGGACAAACGCTCCGGAGTCTGCCGGAAAGCGTGGCTCGGCGGCGGATCGGCATGTTCCGCCACCTGATAAAAGCTCAGCAGGGCCCGCAGGAATATCAACCCCCCGGCCCCGCCCAGGACATAGGCGAAAACCGCCGCGGCCGGGCCGGTGAGAAAGGCCGTGATATCGTTGTCGCCAAGAGCGGCCTCCATGCCCGGCTGCCACGGCGCCCGCCAGGGCGGACAGGCCCAGACAAAAAGGAGGCCGTCGAACAGCCAGACGAAGGGTGACAACGCCGTTGCCCGCAATATCAGCAGCAGCCCGTATACCGCCAGGGCCGGAAATACCGGCAACAAGGCCATCATGACGCCGCGGACCCGCAAAACCCCCTCTCCGCGTGCCGGACGGTCGAGGCGGACCAGCAGCACATGCCCCAGCCGGGCGAAAAATGCCGCCGCCGTCAAAGGCCGCAACCGTGACATCACCGGACCGCCCAGCCAGGAAGCGGCCAGGCACAGCGACAAACCGATGAAAACGACAATTGAAGTAATCATGGGCGCGTTTGTCATCCACTTCAGCCGAAGCCGGCCGTCAACCGGAAACGGACGGGTCTTCCGGAACAG
>CAYXDL010000284.1:0-3843 GCA_964463775.1 uncultured Hyphomicrobiales bacterium | reverse complement strand
GGTCATGCCGGAGGTGGACGGAATAGAGCTGCTTCGCTATCTGGCCGGACGCAAAACCACCGCCCGCATCATGGTCATGAGCGGCTACAGCGAAAAATATCTCGACAGTGCCCAGAGTCTGGGGCAGGCCTTCGGCCTTGGCGGCGTGCGGGTACTGTCCAAACCGATCCGCCTGGCCGTCCTGCGCGAGGCCCTGAACCCCGCCGGGGCGCCATCTTGACCCTTTTCCGCCCCCGATCATATCCGGCAAGCCCGGCAGCTTGCATGACCCGCCGCCGACGGCGCGGTGCCTGGTTCGGCCTGCTGGCCATGGCCTGGCACTTTGTCGTACTGCTGGGCCAGACGGTACCCGCGGCGGCCATTGGTCTCGGCGGCAACGATGCCCCGCCCTTCCTGGTCAACTGTGTCGTTTACGGCAGCACCACCCCCGCAGCACCCGGGCCGAACGATAACGGCCAGAAGCCCGATCGTAATACCTGCCCTGTCTGCCAGTTGCAGGCCTGCTGTCATTCCCCCATGCCGGCCGTGGCATCGGAACTGCCGCCCGTCACAACGGGGCGTGGCATTGTACTGACACCGGCGCCCACCTCCTGGCCGGCCCGGGGCCTGCCGCTGGCCGCCCGGCCACGCGCACCACCTTTCACGCAGCACCCGGCCTGAGAGCCGGGCATCCGCCACTATCCGGACAAAACCGGCCATGACTGCCGGAAATCCATGCATGCGTGAAGGAAACCGATATGAAAACGTTGCACAACATACTGGCGGCAATCGCCGCCCTGATCCTGCTTGCCGCCGGCCCTGCAGGGGCTCATGAAGTTAAGGCGGGCGACATTACCATCATTCATCCCTGGGCCCGGGCCTCATCCGGCATGGCCAGATCGGGCGGTGCGTTCATGACCATCGCCAATGACGGCACCCGCCCCGAAAAACTGATTTCGGCGCGAACAACCATTGCCGCCAAAACCATGCTGCATAAAACGGTGATGGACGGCGACGTGATGAAGATGACCCATGTCAAGGGCGGGATCGCCATCCCCGCCGGCGATGCCGTTGAACTGAAACCCGGCAGCTATCACATCATGCTGATGGGGCTGAAGGCACCGCTGAAGGAAGGCACCTCCTTCCCCCTGAGCCTGACTTTTGAACACGCTGGCACTGTCACCGTCGAGGTGAAGGTGATGAAACCCGGTGCAAAAGGAATGAAGCACGACTGATCCCACAGGGCGTTCCGGGACATGTTGCCCGGAACGCCCCCATCGAGGTGCAGACCATGAAACGTAACATCCTCATCGTCGCCCTTGTGGCGGCAATCGCCATCATCGGCGCCGGAGCCTGGCAATATGTGAAACAACAGGGACAGGGAACGGACGGAACCGGCGGCGTGCAGATCGGCGGGCCGTTCAGCCTGACCGATCACAACGGCAAGGCGGTAACGGAAAAGGATTACGCCGGAAAATATCTGCTGGTGTTCTTCGGCTATACCTTCTGCCCCGATGTCTGCCCCACGGCCATGCAGACCATCAGCGAAGCCATGGATCTGCTGGGCGAGGACGGGCGGAAGGTGCAGCCGCTGTTCATTTCAATCGACCCTCAGCGTGACACCCCCGCCGTGCTGAAGGAATTCGTCTCCAACTTTCATCCCTCGATCATCGGCCTGACTGGCACGCCGGAACAGATCGCGGCCGTGGCCAAAGCCTACAGGGTCTATTACGCCAAGGCCAGAACGGAAGGAGAGGAGGAGGACGATCAGTATTACCTGATGAACCATTCCGCCGTGGTCTATCTGATCGGGCCGGACGGGAAATTCATTGCCCATTTCGCCCATACGGATCCGCCGGAGAAGATCGCGGCAAAAATCCGCAAGGTGATCAGTTAGGCCCACTCCAAAGCGGATTGCCGGAATTCAGAGGATGGGGATATCGGATTATTTCTTCTTGCGGAAGGCGTCCAGGGTGATGACATCGCCACCCTTCCCGTCGCCCTCCTCCGCCTCCGTGGCGGATGGTTCCTCATCCTCTGCCCCGGCAGCGGCTTCTTCCTCACCGGCCTGGGGCAGTTCTTCTTCCCCTGCGGCATCGGTAACCTGAAACTGCAGGCCGAACTGCACGGACGGGTCGGCAAAGGCCGTAATGGCCGCATAGGGAATGTGCAAATGTTCCTGAATCTTGTTGAAGCTGAGGGAGACGGAAAACGCATCCTCCCCGACATCGAGATCCCAGAACTGATGCTGCAGGATGATCGTCATCTCGCCCGGGTAGCGGGCACGGAGATGATCGGGAATATCCACCCCCTCCGCCCCGGTCTGGAACGAAATGTAGAAATGATGATTCCCGTGCAGGCCGTTTTGCGCGACTTCCCTCAGGGCTTCGCGCACCACGCCGCGCAGGGCGTTTTCGACCATGCTGTTATAATCCATAGCATTCGTCCCCTTATGGCTCGCTGACAAAGCTATAGCATGATTGGGGGGGCAGTAGGCAATGGGATCGTTGCCCCGCACCGGCCCCAGCACCTTTAATAGGATGATATACCTATTTATGGAATATTTCCGGACGGGAACGGCATTCCGCCGGAAAAACGCAAGGCAAAACCGCAGAACACAAGGAAATCCATATGAAGGAAGGGGGCTTCTGTTGCCCGGCGCCCCCCAAGCCGCGCTTACCTGTCAATTAGGCAGCGAGCGCCAATTCATTGTCGTTGGCATTTGTAAAGATGACCCGATAACGGCGGTATCATGCCGGGCGAAAGCTTGTACCTTTACCACGCGCGTCGATCCTGTTTCGCCCCCGAATCTCCATCCCGCCTTTGCGGGTGGCCGCCATGCTCCGGCAAAGTCCGAAGTGGCCGGTTTTGGTGGAGGCGCCGGGTACTGCCCCCGGGTCCGCAACGCTTATTCCGTACAGCCTTTATCGCCATAGTCGGTTGCCCGACACCATCAATATAGGGATGGTAGGCAGCCTTGCAAAGGGGCAACGGCGTTTTTTGTCCCGCCGGCCGGCGCAGTTTCGCAGCAGGGGGCCGTTTTTTTCATTCGCCTTCCGGTTTCCGTTCCGGCCCTCGTTCAAACCATCGTGTGCAGTACCCGGCGTGCTTGCGCCGGAAGCCGCGCATGATAGGGTCCTGAAATCAGGAGCCAACGGAAGGGAACGGGCAGATCATGGCGGATTTCATCCTGAATAACGAGCCGGTCATGCGGCTGAGTTTTTTCATTGGCATCTTCGCCGTCATGGCCGTATGGGAGGTCCTGGCCCCTCGGCGAAAACTGCAATACGGCCGGCTGCGGCGCTGGCCCTCCAATCTCGGCATCGTTGTCCTCAACACCCTGTTGCTGCGCCTGCTGTTTCCGGCCGCCGCTGTCGGCGTGGCCTTGCTGGCCGATCGCGGCGGCTGGGGATTGTTCCATTATTACGATCTTCCCTTCTGGGTCGCCGCACCGGCCGCCATCATCCTGCTCGATCTGGTGATCTATCTTCAGCATGTGCTGTTTCATGCCGCCCCGCTGCTGTGGCGCCTGCACCGGATGCATCACACCGATCTGGATTATGACCTGACCACGGGTGCGCGTTTTCATCCGGTCGAGATCATTCTCTCCATGCTGATCAAGCTGGCCTTTGTCGCCGCCCTCGGCGCGCCGCCGGCGGCCGTGGTGATCTTTGAAATCCTGCTCAACGCCACGGCCATGTTCAATCATGGCAATATCCGCCTGCCCCGCCCTGCCGACCGCCTGCTGCGCTGGATCGTCGTCACCCCGGACATGCACCGGGTGCATCATTCCGTCATCATCGACGAGGCCAACAGCAATTTCGGCTTCAACCTGCCCTGGTGGGACCGCCTGTTCGGCACCTA
>CAYXDL010000283.1:0-3844 GCA_964463775.1 uncultured Hyphomicrobiales bacterium | reverse complement strand
CTGATCGCCCTGGCGGATGACGGGGACGAGGAACGGATCATCGGCACCTGCCGCCTGCTGGATCAGGAGATGGCGATGCGCCATCAGGGCTTTTATTCACAAGGCGAATTCGATCTTGCCGCCGTGCTGAGGCAGGGGCGCTGGATGGAGGTGGGCCGCTCCTGCATCGATGCTGCCCATCGCGGCAGCGGGGTGATGCAGAAGATGTGGTCGGCCATTGCCCGCCATGCGATGGCATCTGGGGTCGACGGTCTCTTCGGTTGCGCCAGCCTGCCGGGTACGGATATGCACCGGCTGCGGCTCAGCCTCAGCTATCTGCATCATTATCATCGCGCCCCGGATGTCTGGCGGGTTCCGGCCCGTGCGGAACGGGCGGAATATGATCTCATTCTGCGCGAGGCGACCGACCGCAAGGCCGGCTGGCGTTCATTGCCGCCATTGCTCAAGGCTTATCTGCGTCTGGGCGGCATGATCGGCGGTGAGGCGGTGATCGACCGGCAGTTCAATACCACGGATGTGTTCGTTATCGTGCCCTTTGCGGCCCTGCAACCGCGCTACCGCCGGCATTTCCTGCCGGTGCGGGCATGAACGGACCCTGGATCAGATGACATAGTCCAGCATGACGGGTTGCCGGGGCAGGGTGATCGTCACGCAGGTTCCCTCGCCGGGGGCGCTGTCGATGGTCAGGGTGCCGTTGTGCAGTTCCGTCATGATCCTGGCGATGGGCAGCCCGAGTCCGGCGCCGTCATATTGACGGGACAGCTTGCTGTCGATCTGGCGGAAGGCATCAAGGGCAAGCCGTGTATCTTCCTCCCTCATGCCGATACCGTCATCCCGGATGGCGATGCTGACATCCCTTTTCCCGCCCGTTACGGTGACGCTGATATGCCCTTCCTCCGGGGTGAATTTGACGGCATTGGAAAGGATGTTACCGATGATCTGCTGCAGCTTGCGCCGGTCGGCATTGATGGTGCCGGCAGAATCACTGATTCCGATTTCGAGCTTCTGCCGTTTGCTGGCGATCTCCGGCTCATGCTGGTGGATGGCTTCGCGCATCAGCCCGCCGATGTCGGTGGTTTCCAGATTCAGCTTGAGCCGGCCGATCTCCGCCTTTGTCAGGTCGAGAATATCGTTGATGATGGTCAGAAGGTGGCGGCCGCTTTTGAGGATATCTCCGGCATAATCGACATATTGCGGTATGTTGATTTCCCCGAACATCTGCTGGTGAATGATTTCGGCGAAGCCGATGACCGCGTTCAGTGGGGTGCGCAACTCGTGGCTCATATTGGCCATAAATTCGTTTTTTGCCCGTGTCGCGGCCTGGGCCTCGTCCCTGGCTTCCTCCAGAGCCTTTTCCTTGGCCTGCAGGGTGGCGATATGTTTTTCCAGCTCGTCCTGATGGTATTTCAGCTTGCTGATGTCCTGGCGGATCAGCACGGTACAGCCGTCGGGCAGGCGCGTTTCTGAAATCCGGATCCAGTAAGGGCCGTATCCCTGCATCTCATAGGGCTTGCCGCTGCCCTCGCGAAAGGCGCGCAGGCGGTTCTGAATCTGCATCTCGATCTCTTCGGGCGGAGAGATGTTCCTGAACAACGGGCCGATGACCTCGCGCAGCAGGGTTTCCAGCGTCATGCCGGGACGGATGAGATCGCCGGTCGGATAAAGGGCGGGGAAGGCTTTGTTACAGTAAAGAAGGCGCTCCTGTGCATCGAAAATGGCCACGCCCGCATTGGCTGCCTCCAGCGCATTGCGGAAAATCGATGCCATCTCGGCGCTGGAACGTTGCTCTTCAGGAATGAAGGCTTCGGATCCGCCGTTTTTCTCTCTGTTTGTTTTCACGTGCTGTTCCCGGGATCACCAAAAGGGCCTCCTCTTGTCATCCGCAGGCAGGAAGAGGCCCCAGATCGGAAGAGACAGGATGGGAAAGACAGATTAATCTTTTGCTAACGATGGGAACCGCTATCCGTCAGCAGCTACTCCCTTCGTCCCGCATCATAGGCTGCCAGGGCGGCGCGGTTGACCAAGTCGGAAACGCTCGATCCCATGGGCACGACCTGGGCGGATTTCGACAGGCCGACCAGCAACGGCCCGATGACCGAGGCCCCGCCCAGTTCATGGGCCAGTTTCGAGGCGATGTTGGCCGAATGCAGCGCCGGCATGATCAGTACGTTGGCCGGGCCGGAGAGGCGGCTGAAGGGATAGAGTGACATCAGCTCCATGTTCAGGGCGACATCGGCGGAAATCTCGCCTTCATATTCGAAATCGAGATCGCGTTCGTCCAGCAGCCTGACCGCCTCGCGCAGCCGGTCCGACGTTTTCAGCATCGGATTGCCGAAGGTCGAATAGGAGAGCAGCGCCACACGCGGTTCATGGCCCAGATGTCGCGCCACCTGCGCGGCCTGAACGGCGAAATCGGCAATTTTCCCGGCATCGGGCAGTTCGTGCACGCTGGTATCGGCCATGAATACCGTGCGTTCCTTGGCAATGATGATCGACAGGCCGAAAACCTGCTTGCCCGGCTGCGGGTCGATAACGCGGCGGATATCTTTGAAGGCAACGGAAAAGCGCCGCGTGATGCCGGTGATCATGGCATCGGCCTCGCCGGTGGCGACCAGGCAGGCGGCGAAGACATTGCGGTCCTGGTTGACCATGCGCACGCAGTCGCGGAACAGATAGCCACGCCGCTGCAGGCGCTCATAGAGATAGTTGTAGTAGATATGCAGGCTTTTCAGCCCGTCGCGGGCATTGAAGATCTCGATATTTTCGGGCGGGGTTATGCCCAGCTCCTGAAACTGTTCCTCGATGACGTTGCGCCGGCCGATCAGCACGGCGGTGCCGTAACCGGCATTGGTGAAGGCGACGGCGGCGCGGATCACGCGCTCCTCCTCGCCCTCGGCGAAAACCACCCGCTTCGGGTTCTGGCGGACCCGGTCGAAGATCATCTGCAGTTGTCCGACCGTCGGATCGAGACGGGCAGACAGATGGCGGACATATCTTTCCTCGTTTTCGATCGGCCGCCGTGCCACGCCCGTTTCCATCGCCGCGCGGGCCACGGCCGGCGGTACGTGGCTGATCAGGCGCGGATCGAAGGGGGCGGGGATGATGTATTCGGGACCATAGCGCAAACGCTTGCCCTTATAGGCGGCGGCGACCTCGTCCGGCACGTCCTCGCGCGCCAGTTCGGCAATGGCGCGGGCGGCGGCAACCTTCATCTCGTCATTGATGGTGGTGGCGCGCACATCGAGGGCCCCGCGGAAGATATAGGGAAAGCCCAGAACGTTGTTGACCTGGTTGGGGTAATCCGACCGCCCGGTCGCCATGATGACGTCATCGCGGATTTCGGCCACTTCCTCGGGCGTGATTTCAGGATCGGGATTGGCCATGGCGAAGATGATCGGCTTGTCAGCCATGCTTCTGACCATATCCGGTGTCAGGGCCCCCCTGACCGACAGGCCGAGGAAGATATCGGCGCCCTTCATGGCATCGGCGAGGGTGCGGGCATCGGTCTCCACCGCATGGGCCGATTTCCACTGATTCATGCCCGCTTCCCGGCCCTTGTAGACAACACCGCGGCTGTCGCAGAGGATGATGTTCTCCCCCGGCATGCCCATGGCCTTCATCAGTTCCAGGCAGGCGATGCCGGCGGCGCCGGCACCGTTGACGACCATGCGCGTCTGTTTGATGTCGCGCCCGGTCAGATGCATGGCGTTCAGCAGCCCGGCGGCGATGATGATCGCCGTGCCGTGCTGGTCGTCATGGAAGACGGGAATGTCCATCAGCTCACGCAGGCGCTGCTCGATGATGAAGCATTCGGGCGCCTTGATGTCCTCCAGATTGATGCCGC